>NZ_JAYGGM010000016.1:0-117504 GCF_036314085.1 Microvirga sp. CF3016 | reverse complement strand
ATTTAAAAGAGGTTGGACCAATTGCAGAACGAAAGTTTGGGTTACACGTTCTAGTTGGGCTATTTCCACGTCTGGTTCGGATTAAATGGGCCGCAACGGCAAAACGGGGCCCGCCACACCCCCGCGGCCCCGCCGCGGCGCTCGCGCACCATGCTCCAGCAGCGCGAGCGCCAGCCCAATTCTCCTGAAGCGCCTGGAGACCGCGTATGGCCCTGAACTGGATGAAGGTTCGCCACCAGACCGAGGTGGAGCATGCCTTCCGGCTGTGTCGTTATTCGCTGGCCCTCGTCGCGGGCTTAAGCTTTTTCGTCAATCTGCTCGCTCTGACCATGCCGCTCTACCTGCTGCAGGTCTACGACCATGTGCTGTCGAGCCAGAGCCTCGACACGCTCTTCATGCTCACCCTGATCGTCATCTTTGCGCTGGCACTCCACGCGGTCATAGAGGCCCTGCGGCGCGAAATGCTCGCCCGCGTCGGTGCCTGGCTCGAGGAACGCCTGCAGGCCCCCGTGCTCACCGCGGCGGTGCAGGCGGCGCTGCGGGCCGATCCGGCGGGAGCGGCCCAGGCATGGCGCGACCTCGGCACCCTGCGCCAGTTCTTCGGCGGTTCCGCGTGCACGGCCCTCTTCGACCTCCCGTGGACACCCATCTTCCTGTTGGCCATGACCCTGGTCCACCCGCTGCTCGGTGCGATCGGCATCGTGGCTTCTCTCATCCTGTTCGGCTTTGCATGGCTCAACGAGACCGTGACCCGGGCTCCCTTCGCGCGGGCTGCCGCGGCCTCGTCCGAAAGCCAGCATCGCTTCGAGTCGCTCATGCGCAACGTGGAGGCGATCACCGCCATGGGCATGCTGCCCGGCGTGGCGCGCATCCTGGCCGACGAGCAGGCGCACGCAAAGGCAGCTCAATTGTCCGCGGGATCGCGCGCCTCGGCGATCCAGGCTCTGGCCCGCTTCGTTCGCTTCATCGCGCAGGTACTGGTGATGGCGGCAGCCTCGTTCCTCGTGATCCGGCACGACGTCAGCCCGGCGGCGATCTTCGCCGCTTCGATCCTGCTCGGCCGCTCCCTCGGCCCTGTCGAAGGCGCGATCGGCACCTGGAAGGCCGTTACCAACGTGCGGCTCGCCTATGACCGCATTCGACGCATCATGCAGGCTGCTCCACCGCCCGTGAAAGGCATGGAGCTGCCCGCGCCCAGCGGCCTGCTCGAAGTCGAGCAGCTCACCTACGTGCCGCCTGGATCGACCGAGCCTGTCGTGCGCCGCCTCTCGATGATGGTCTGCGCCGGGAAAGTGCTGGGCGTCGTCGGGCCATCGGGGGCCGGAAAATCGACGCTCGGCCGCCTGATCGCCGGAACCGTGCCGCCGACAACGGGGCATGTGCGCCTCGATGGAGCGGACGTCGGCGTCTGGATGGCCTCCGGCGGCCATCGCTACTTCGGGTACCTGCCGCAGGACGTCGAGCTCTTCGCCGGCACCGTCGCGGAGAATATCTCCCGCCTGTCCGAGGCGAGTTCCGCGGATGTGATCGCAGCGGCCCGGCTCGTGGATCTCCACGACACGGTCATGCGGCTGCCCAGAGGCTATGACACCCATATCGGCGAAGGCGGGGCGCGGCTTTCCGGCGGCCAGCGTCAGAAGCTCGGGCTTGCGCGTGCGTTCTTCGGCGATCCGCGCCTGATCATTCTCGACGAGCCCAACGCCAGCCTTGATCCGGAAGGAGAGGAAGCGCTGCGACGGGCCATCGACGAGATGAAATCCCGCGGCGCGACGATCATCGTCATCGCTCAGCGTCTCGGCATCCTGTCGGTTGCCGACAATGTGCTCGTTCTCGACAACGGCATGGTCAACGCTTACGGCGAGCGCCGCGAGATCGCCGAAAAGATCGCACAGGGGCGCACCGCGATCCGGGTCGCGCAGCAGGCGAAGGCGAAGCCTGACGCGCACATGCCGAAGGTCAATGAAGGGCCTATGATCGCCGCGCCGGGGCAGCAGGTCGGCAAGGGAGCCGCGTAATGGCCAAAACATCTCCCGTCATCGATCTCTCCGATGTCCTACCCCCGCCTCCGCCTACACCGTTCCAACGGATCCGATGGCTTGCAGCCGTCGCCTTCGGGCTCGTGGTCGTGTTCATCGGCGGCTTCGGAATCTGGTCGGTCACGGCGCCGCTGGAAAGTGCCGCCATCGCGGTGGGCTCGGTCGAGGCCGAGACGAGCCGCAAGACGGTGCAGCATCTGGAAGGCGGCATCGTGGCCAAGATCCTGGTGAAGGACGGCGATGCGGTGACGACCGGCCAGCCGCTGATTCAGCTCGACGACACGAGAGCCAGATCCACGGCGCAGGCGCTCCAGGGACAGCTCCGTGAGGCGCAGGCCCGGGAGGCGCGGCTGCTCGCCGAACGCGACGGGCATGACACCATCACGTTCCCGCAGCTCCTCCGCCAAGTGGCCGGAAAGGATCCGGCGCTCGCCGAAATGCTCACCGGGCAGCAGCGCATCTTCAACAGCCGCCGCCAGCTTTACCAGTCGCAACTTGCCGTTCTGGTGCAGCGGCAGCAACAGATCTCGCGCCAGATGCTGGGACTGCGCTATCAGGTGAACGCGGCGGAGAAACGCGCGGAGATCATCAAGAAGGAGATGGAATCCATCGCGCCGCTCGTCGCCAGGGGCGTCATCGCTCAGCCGCGCAAGCTCGCCCTTGAGCGTGAGCAGGCCGAAATCGACGGGCGGCGAGGCCAGGCACAGGAAGAGATGGCGCGTGCTGAGCAGGGAGTAGGCGAGGCCAACGCACAGATTCTGAAGCTGCGCAGCGACCGGGAGGCCGAGATCGCCCAGAGCCTCCGCGAAGTCCAGGCGCTCGTCTTCCAGCTCTCCGAGCGCTCCGAGGCCGCCCAGGACGTCCTCGCCCGCACCCAGGTGCGTGCACCCGAGGACGGTGTCGTCACCGATCTACGGATCCGGACACCCGGCGGCGTTGTGGCGGAGGGGCAGCCATTGCTCGATCTTGTGCCGAAGCACGATCGCCTCATCGTCACCGCCCAGGTGAGGCCCGACGACATCGATGTGGTCCATCCCGGATTGCCGGCCCAGGTGCGGCTTATGCCATACAAACACCGCCGCATCCCTCCCGTGGAGGGTACTCTGACCTATGTCTCGGCCGACCGCATGACTGAGAAGACCACCGAGCGCTCCTTCTACACGGCACGTATCAGTCTCGACGAGAATTCACTGTCTTCGTTGCCGGGCGTCGAGGTGATGGCCGGCATGCCGGTCGAGGTGCTGATCAGGACCGGCAAGTTCACAGCAGCCGGTTACATGCTGCGCCCCGTGATGGACAGCTTCAACCGCGCCTTCCGCGAGGACTAGGGTTTACGTGCAGGATTCTTCACCTGCGGCAAATGACTGTGCCCGAAATACTCGGTCTGCGCAGATGATCGATGATGGCCGCAGCCCTGCTGCGCCCTATCCGAAGTTCCAAAGGTCTATCGCCAGTCCGCCCTGTCTGATCGCGCCTGATCCCGACCGGGTCCGTGGCTCGCTTCGACGGAACCAGGTAGCGGGCGTATCTTCTCATTCCGAGCCATCGTCTGTGCAGCAGGGCTATCGACGATGAGGCGTGCTCCCCGCTGATAGGTCAGGTAGTTCCACAGCCAGCTGAACGCCACGACGGCGCGGTTGCGCAAGCCGATCAGGAAATAGACATGCGCGAAGCCCCAGAAGAGCCAGCCGATGAAGCCAGTCAGATGAATGGACTTGAGCTTCACCACGGCAGCTTTACGACCGATCGTGGCCAGATCGCCCTGATGGCGATACCGGAACGGACCGGGCGGGGTCTTGTCTTCGACCTTTGAGGCGATCACCTCGGCCACATAGCGACCCATCTGCTTGGCCGCCGGAGCAATTCCGGGTACCGGTTTTCCGGTCGCATCGGCGGCTGCCGCCGTGTCGCCGATCACGAAGATTTCGGGCCTGCCAGGAACCTTCAGATCGGGCCCGACCATGACCCGCCCGGCGCGATCCCGTTCCGCTCCGAGCCACTCGGCGGCCGGAGAGGCCACCACGCCTGCTGCCCATATGATCGTGCCGGCGTCGATTCGCGTCTCCTCCAGATCGACGCCGGTTTCATCGCAGCTCGTGACCCGTGCGAGCGTCCTGACCTCCACGCCCATCCTCTCCAGGGCTTGGCGGGCATAGGCTGACAGGTCCTCGGGAAAGGCCGGCAGCAGGCGAGGTCCCGCCTCGATCAGGATCACCCGGGCGGCGTGCGGGTCGATTCGTCGGAATTCGGACGGCAGCGCATGATGGGCCACCTCCGCGATGGCTCCGGCCATTTCAACCCCGGTGGGGCCGCCGCCCACGACCACGAAGGTGAGAAGGCGGCGTTGCTCGTCATGATCCTCGGTTAGTTCGGCGTGTTCGAAGGCGAGAAGGACCTTTCGGCGTATGGAGGTCGCGTCCTCGATCTGCTTCAATCCCGGTGCGACGGAGGCCCATTCCGGATGCCCAAAATAGGAGTGCGTGGCGCCTGTGGCGAGGACGAGATAGTCGTAGGGGATAGTCACCGATCCCGCATGGACCATACGCGCGTCCGCATCGATGCCGGTGACATCCGCCAGGAGCACCGCCGTGTTCTTCTGCCGCCTGAGGATGCCGCGGATCGGCCAAGCGATGTCGGCCGGTGACAGGGCCGCCGTGGCGACCTGGTAGAGCAGTGGCTGGAAGTAATGGTAGTTGTGCCGGTCGATGATCGTCACATCGACCGGAACCCGCGCCAAGGACTGAACCGCCGTCAGCCCTCCGAACCCGGCCCCGACGATTACGACCTTTGGTCTTTCAGCGGTCATAAGGATCCTCGCCGTCATCACCCAGGAAAGGTACGCTTTTCGGCAACCCATCCCGCGCAGCCTAACTAGGGCGGCGGCGGCGGACTTCCGCATTCAAAGTCATTCTCGCAGCACTCAATGCCCGCTCTCACCCACTCAGCCGATCTTCGGGGTATAGCGGTAGCTCTGGGTTGGGCGGTCCAGCACCCGCCGCCCCATCAGGCTCGCCACAAGATCGACCATGAGCAGGGCCGTGCGTCCGCGCTCGTCGAGAAACGGGTTGAGCTCGACCAGATCAAGGCTGCCCACGAGACCGCTGTCGTGAAGGATCTCCATGATGAGATGCGCCTCGCGGAACGTCGCCCCGCCGGGAACCGTGGTCCCGACGCCGGGAGCGATCGCCGGATCGAGGAAGTCCACGTCGAGGCTCACATGGAGAATCCCGTCTGCCGCTGCGACCCGCTGCAGGAAGGCATTGAGGAGCGACACGACGCCGTTCTCGTCAATCGACCGCATGTCGTGAACCGTCACGCCGGCGCTTTGCAGCGCAGAACGCTCCGCAGGATCCACGCTGCGGATGCCCATCATGCAGACGTTCTGCGGCTTGATGGGAGCGGCCGGGGTGGGAAAGTAGCCCTCGAATCCATCGCGGCCCGTTGCGTAAGCCATCGGCACCCCATGCAGGTTGCCGCTCGTAGTGGTGGCGAGGGTATGGAAATCCGGATGCGAGTCGAGCCACAGGACGAAGAACTCGCGGTCTTCTTCCGCAGCGCGTCGGGCGAGCCCGGTCATCGAGCCGGCCGAGAGGCTGTGATCGCCGCCGGCGAAGATCGGCATGCCGTCGCCGCTGGCCTGATAGGCGGCTTCAGCGATGGCTTCGGTCCAGGCGACAGTCTCCGAGAGGGCTTTGATGGCGGCGTTCGGATGCTGCAAATTCCGGAGCGGTTTGGGCACGACGTTGCCGCGATCCTCGACGGCGTAGCCGAGGTTTTGCAGTTCTGTGAGCAGGCCAGCGGTTCGAAAGGCGCTCGGGCCCATGTCGCAGCCGAGCCGGCCAGCGCCCTCCTGGACCGGTACGCCCAGAACGATACACGGCTTCGACGTCATTCTGTTCTCCCTCGAGCTCTGCCAGGTCAACGGGCAGCCATTGTGAGTTGAACAGTAAAGTTTGACAAAAGGATAATGCCGGCGAAGCCCTCACCGAACTCCCATGAGTGGTTCCGCGAGCAGGAAGCCGGCCGTCATGGCAACCACCAGCAGGGCTCCGGCGAGTCTGGGAGGGGCGGGAGACGGGATGTCGAACCAGCGGCAGAGGGCCCCGATGGCAAAGGCCATCAGCAATCCGGCAAGAAATTCAAGCATGGATCACCCCACCTGCCGGTCCGATGCGCCGCGCGCCGCCCGCGTGAGGCCATCAGACCCGCCACAGTTCGCGCGCTGGGATGCCTCGCGCCTCGACGCGAAGCGATCCACGATCTCGTAACCGGCTGACATGGCCAGAACGAGCGCTGCTCCCGTGAGAGCCAGGGGTGCCGGAAGCGGCAGTCCGGCAAGACGGCACACGATCCCGACACCGAAGGCAAGGAGCAATCCGAGCAACAGTTTCATTCTAGCCTTTGATGAAGGCGAGGACGTCGGCGTTGAACCGGTCCGGCTCGACCTCCGCCAAGCCGTGCGAACTGCCCGCATAGACCTTGAGCTGGGCACCCTCGACGATCTTCGCGGCCTTTTCTGCCGAGGCCTTGATCGGAACGATCTGGTCGTCATCGCCGTGGATCAGGAGCGTCGGCTTGTCGATCTTCTTGAGATCCTCGGTGTAGTCGACCTCCGAGAATTCATGGATGCAGTCGTATTCGCCCTTGATGCCGCCCATCATGCCCTGAAGCCAGAAGGATTCGCGCAGGCCTTCGTTGACCTTCGCGCCGTCGCGGTTGAAGCCGTAGAACGGCATGGTGAGGTCCTTGAAGAACTGCGAGCGGTCGCCGGCGGTGTTCTTGCGGATGCCGTCGAAGACCTCGATCGGCGTGCCTTCCGGATTGGCGTCGGTCTTCAGCATGAGCGGCGGTACCGCACCGACGAGGACCACCTTCGCGACCCGATCGGTGCCGTGGCGGCCGATGTAATGCACGACCTCGCCACCGCCCGTGGAATGGCCGATCATGATGATGTTTCTGAGATCGAGCTTCTCGATCAGCTCGGCCAGATCGTCCGCATACTGATCCATGTTGTTGCCGTCCCAGGTTTGGTCCGAGCGGCCGTGGCTGCGGCGGTCATGGGCGATGACGCGATAACCCTGCTGGCCGAAGAACAGCATCTGGCCGTCCCAGGCATCGGCCGAAAGCGGCCAGCCGTGCGAGAACAGGATCGGCTGACCGGATCCCCAGTCCTTGTAAAAGATCGTGGTGCCGTCCTTCGTCGTGATAGTCGCCATGGGGTGCTCTCCTTCTTGCTTCAAAGTTGACGTCGTCCCGGCCTGTCGACGGCCAGGAAGTGTTGAACCAGGGGCGGTTCCGCGCCCTGGTGGAAGCGCCGGGCCGCGGCCTGGATGTCCGCGTCGACCTTCGAGACCCTCTTGTGCTGGCGCAGGTGCTCGGCCCAGGATTCGACGAAGAACCACTCGACGAGATGCTCGGGATCCGCTGCATCCTCAGAGACGCCCCAGGCATAGGCGCCATCGCGGCGACGCCCTTCGGAAAGACGCTTGAGGGCTTCCAGGAATGCGGCGTGGTCCGCCTGTCGGATGCGATAAGTGACCATGATCATCACCGGCCCCCGATCATGCGCGACCGGTTCGGCCATAGCCGGCTCGGGCCAGTGCAGCGACGGCGTCAGATCGCCTTCGCCGGTCGGCAGAGCAGCGCGATGAGCCAGCACGGCGACCACGACAAGACTGAGCCCGGCCGCGATCAGGGTGGCGTCCGTGCCGATCTCCTGCGCCAGGAAGCCCCAGCCCAGGCTGCCCGCCGCCATCGCGCCGTTGAAGGCGGTGAGATAGATCGCAAGCCCGCGGCCCCGGATCCAGTTTGGCAGAATCGCCTGCATGGTGCTGTTGAGCGTCGTCAGCATGGCGATCCAGGCGGTCCCGAGCACGAAGGTCGCGGCGATCGCGACGATTTCGGAATCGGTCAGGGCGAGAAGGGCGGTCGCGCCGGCGGTCACGAGAGTAGCGGTGAGGACCAGCCGGTCCTGTCCGAGACGGGTGCGGGCCCGCGGCAGCAGGATGGCGCCCACGATGGCGCCTGCCCCGACGCTGCCGAGCAGCAGGCCGTAGAAGCTCGGTCCTCCGCCGATCTCCTGCCGCGCCACGATAGGCAGAAGGGCCCAGACGGCGCTGGCGAAGGCGAAGAACAGGACGGCCCGCCACAGGATGCGATGAAGGTCGCGGCTCGCCCGGGCGTAGCGCAGTCCGGCGCGCAGCGCGCCGCCGAAGTTCTCCCGCAGGCCGTCGTCGGCATCCGCCTCGCGCCGCCACCACAGCAGGGCGCCTCCGACGACGACATAGGTCAGGACGTCGAAGCCGTAGACGGCTGCGGCGCCTAGCCCGGCCAGCAGAAATCCGCCCAGGGCTGGCCCGATGGACCGGGCGATATTGATGCCCAGCGAGTTGAGCGCCACAGCACCTTTCAGATCGGATCGCGGAACGAGTTCCGGCGTGATTGCCTGCCATGCCGGGGTCGCCAAAGCCGCTCCCACGCCCCCGAGGAAGGTGAGAACGATGAGGCTTTCCACCGAGACGCTGTCCGTCCAGGCCAGAATGGCGAGGAGGGAGCTGACGCACCCGAGAACGATCTGGAGCGCGATGAGGAGGCGGCGCCGGTCGAGAATGTCGGACAGGACGCCGGCCGGAATGGCGAGCAGGAAGAACGGCAGCGTGCCGGCCGCCTGGATCATGGCGACCGATGCAGGCGAGGGGGAGATCTCGGTGACGAGCCAGGCGGACGACACGTCGCGCATGAAGGTGCCGATATTACCGAGCACCGTCGCCGTCCAGATCACCGCAAAGAGGCGATGGCGGAGAGGCGCGAAGGTGCCGGGCGGCGGAGAGGCCGGCGCTTCGGCGATCCTGGCCGGGGTCTCCGTCATGCGCGCATGCCTCGACCGTTGGCAAGCAAAGCCGCAAGAGCAAGGCCCCCGACAATCGCGACGTGCTCGAAGAAGGTGGCGGTCTGCCGGCCGCGGTCGAGCCCCTCGAAGGCCCAGAAAGGGTGCGCAAGAAGGGTCGCCAGGATCGTGAACCCCGCCAGCACGCCCGCGCCGAGCCAGCAGGTGCGGCGGGCCAGGAAGAAAACGGAACCGCCGATCTGCGTGCCAATGACGAGCCCTGCGATCAAAGCGGCCGGCCGGAGGCCAAGCCCCGCGACCTCATTCACGGCGCCGCCGAAATCGGCGAGTTTCACGATCCCGCTGATCAGGAAAGGAGGCGCGAGCGCAAGGCGCGCCAGATAGTCGAACCCGGGCAGGGCCAGCATCTGAGCGATGGGGCGGGGAGCAGCGATGACGGTCATGACCCTTCTCTCAGAATGCCCAGCAGGAGCAGCCGAGGGCGCCCCAGAAGGATCGCGAATCCGACGTCGGTGGGGCGGAGCCCCAGGCACCGGCATGGGAATGGCCATGCACCCCGCAGGTGTTGGCGCAGCCGCAGGCTGCCGCTGCGAACGCGTACTTGCGGTCCGTCTCGAGGCCGGCGCGGCGCTGCTGATAGCCGCCGAAGGTGCGGACGGGCGACCAATCCGGCATCGGCGGGGGCAGGGGCGGCGCGAGATCCTTGAACTCTGCATCGCCGTGAACCGGCTTGCCGCCGAGCAGGGTGAGAACCGAGGTGATGTCCTGGATCGCGTCTTCCGCAACAGAGAAGTAGTCGTCGGACAGGACGGCCAGATCCGCCAGCTGCCCTGCCTTGATCTGTCCCTTCTTGCCTTCTTCCGTGGAGAACCAGGTGTTGGCTTGCGTCCACAGGCGCAAGGCGGTTTCCCGGTCGAGGCGGTTCGCGGCCGGATAGAGCGTCAGCCCTCCGAGGGTCTTCCCCGTCACGAGCCAGGACAGGGAGACCCAGGGATTGTAGGACGCTACGCGGGTCGCATCGGTGCCCGCGCCCACCGGAACGCCGGCGTCCAGCATGCGCCGAATGGGCGGCGTGCGCTCTGCGGCCCTGTCGCCGTAGCGTTCCACGAAATCCTCACCCTGGAACGCCATCCGGTGCTGAACCGCAATGCCGCCGCCGAGAGCTGCGATGCGGTCGATGTTGCGGTCGTCGATGGTCTCGGCGTGATCGATGAACCAGTGCAGCCCTTCGAGCGGCACGTCCCTGTTCACCTTCTCGAACACGTCGAGAGCCCGCGTGATGGTCTCGTTATAGGTGGCGTGCAGGCGCCACGGCCAACGGTTCTGGGCGAGCAGGCGGACGACGGGCTCGAGATCGGCTTCCATCGAGGGCGGCATCTCGGGCCGCTCTACCTTGAAGTCCTCGAAATCAGCCGCCGAATAGACCAGCATCTCGCCGGCGCCGTTATGGCGGTAGAGATCATCGCCCTGGCCCGGCGTCACCTGCTTGGCCCAGCTGTCGAAGTCCTTCAGCTCTTCCTTCGGCTTCTGGGTGAAGAGGTTATAGGCGAGGCGCACGGTGAGCTGACCCTCCCGGTGCAGCTCCTCGATGATCCGGTAATCGTCCGGATAATTCTGGAAGCCGCCGCCGGCATCGATGACGCCGGTCACCCCGAGCCGGTTCACCTCCCGCATGAAGTGGCGCGAGGAATTCTTCTGGTACTCGGGCGGAAGCTTCGGACCCTTGGCGAGGGTGGCATAGAGGATCGTGGCGTTGGGCTTGGCGATCAATAGACCCGTCGGATTCCCCTGGGCATCCCGCTGGATCTCGCCTCCGGGCGGGTTCGGGGTGTCCTTCGTGTAGCCGACGGCGCGCAAAGCTGCTCCATTCAGCAGCGCGCGGTCATAAAGGTGCAGAATGAAGACGGGCGTGTCAGGGGACACGGCGTTGATCTCGTCGAGGGTCGGCAGCCTCTTCTCGGCGAACTGATGGCCCGTGAAGCCGCCGACCACCCGCACCCATTGTGGCGCCGGCGTGCGGTCCACCTGCTCCTTCAGCATCCGCATGGCATCGGCCAGGGAGCGCACGCCGTCCCAGCGCAGTTCCATGTTGTAGTTGAGGCCGCCGCGGATGATGTGCATGTGGCTGTCGATCAGGCCGGGGATGACCCGACGGCCCTGCAGATCCACGCGACGCGTGTCGGGGCCTGACAGAGTCATGACCTCCCGTTCGTCCCCGACGGCGACGAAGCGCCCATCCCGAATGGCCAATGCGGAGGCTTCGGGGGCCTGACGATCGAGAGTCGTGATCCTGCCGTTGAACAGGATCAGGTCGGCGGACGTAGTCATCGTCTGAGCCTCCAAGCCTTTGGGAAGAGCAAAACCGGCCCCGAATGCGCCAAGGCCGGCGAGAACCGTACGACGATCATGAGGCATGGACATAGCCGGTGTTCGCTCGTTGCTGCCGTTCAGGGAACCACGAGAGCAGAGAAGGAAGGTGCGGGTGCAGGGCATTTCCCTGCGCCCGCGCAAACGATGGTTATTCTGCCGCAACCGCCGATGCGCCGTGGGCGCCTTCACTCGCGCCGAACATCGTCTTGGCGTAGATGATGCCGAGGCCGTAGGCGCCGCCGTACTTCTTCGCGATGCCGGTCGTCATGTCGTAGGTTTCGGTCCGGGCCCAATCACGCTGGAGTTCGAGCAGGTATTGCAGGGCCGTCATCGGCCGCACGCCGGCCTGAATCATCCGCTCCACCGCGCGCTCGTGGGCTTCGGTCGAAACATCGCCGCAGGCATCGGTCACGACATAGACCTCGAAGCCCTGGTCCAACGCCGAAAGGGTCGGGCCGACGATGCAGACCGACGTCCAAAGGCCTGCAAAGACCAGGCGGCTCTTTCCGATCCGATTCACCTCATCGATGACGGCGGCATCCTCCCAGGTGTTCATCGAGGTGCGGTCGAGAAGCTTCTGACCCGGGAAGGGATCCGTGACCTCGGAGAACATCGGGCCCGAAAAGCTCTTCTCCGCAACGGTCGTCAGGATCGTCGGAACCTTGAAGCCGGCCGCGGCCTGGGCGACCATGGCTGCATTGTTACGCAGGTTCACAGCATCGATCGACTTGGTCGCAAACGACATCTGCGATTGGAAGTCGATGAGGATCAAAGCATGATCGGTGGGGTTGACGAGCTTTGAACCGGGCGTGGGGGATGCTTTGATGGACATGATCGATCCTCTTCTGGTGACAGCTGCCGGAGCACAATCGAGCCATTGACCTTCAGAATCTTGTCGAAATTGAAACAGATTTGGACGATCCGGTCGTGCCGTTCCGGAAAGTTTCAAATGGCGGCAAAAGAAGACAAGACAAACGACTCCCGCAGCCTCTAGGTTGTCGGAAACGATACACCGGAGTGCAGCCATGGCCGGACGCGGCCTTCATCACGTCACGTTGATATCGAGCGACGCGGAGCGGAGCTGCCGTTTCTACGCCTGTCTTCTCGGAATGAGGCTCGTCAAGCGGACCGTCTCCCACGAGGATCCGGGCACATTCCACCTGTGCTTCGGAGACGATGCCGGCCGGCCCGGCACGCTGTTCACCTTATTTCCCTGGCAACGCATGCCCCGTGGAAGGCGCGGGGCCTGCGAGCCATGGCGCACGTCGTTTCGCATTCCCCTGGGCTCTCTGGACTGGTGGGCGCGGCGCCTTCATGCGGCGGACGTCGCCTGTCTTTCCGATCAGACGGCGTTCGGCGAGGCATGTCTGATGTTTGAAGATCCGGATGGTGCGATGCTCGCCCTCGTGGAGGCCGAGACGCCCGCGCCATCGGCCGCTTGGAACCATCCTGAAATTCCCTCGTCACATGCCCTCCAGGGTCTTCACGATCTTGTGTTGAAGGTGCGCAAGTCTGATCCGCTGAGCGAGTTGTTTCGGGAGGTCCTAGGCTTTACCGAGATAGGCCGGAGCGCCAAACTCGTTCGGCTTGCGGCGCATGGCGGACCAGGCGGCACTATCACGCTTGATGAAACCGGACCTCTTGCACGAGGTCAGCTTGGAGCAGGAAGCATTCATCATGTTGCAATTCGCGCCCGTGACGCGGCCGATCAGGATGCTCTGGTCCGAGCTCTCCACGACCGATACGGGATCCTTGCGACGGAGCCGAAGGATCGGATGTATTACCGATCCGCCAATTTCCGCTCCACCTGCGGTCTTCTCCTGGAGCTCGCGACCGATGGACCGGGCTTTGAGGCGGATGAAAGTTTCGAGACGCTGGGGACAGGCTTGAAGCTGCCGTCATCTCTGGAGCAGAGGCGCGGCGAGCTCGAGCTGCTCCTGCCTTCGCTGCCGACACCGACATGCAAACGACATCTATTTGAGGAGATACCGTAAACGTAAAGACTCCCGCCGTGAGCAATCGTGGGCAGCGGAGGATCCAAAATGAAGGCCGCGATCTCAAACGTTTGAAGCGAGTTGACATGACGACCGTTCAGGAAAACAGGCAATCCGGGCTGTTCGGCCAACGGCTTGGACGCCATGTCGAGATGGTCAGCCAAGGCCTTCTGCAGGTCTCGAAGGGGGATCGCCTCTCGCTCGCCGTGACGCGGCTGACCTGCATGCGCCAGGAGCGGGAGCGGACGGTCGTGATCGAACCCGAGGCTGCCTTCAGCGCCACTTACAAGTTGAAGGATGTCGAAGAGCACGAGTTATGGCTCGATGGCCGCATGCGGTATGCCCGAGGCTTCGCGGCCGGAACGGTCAGCGCAGCCGATCTGACGGAGGATCCCCGCAGTCGCATCCGGGGTCCCTTTGACGGCGTGCAGTTCTACATGCGCAAGGAAGCTCTGGACGATTTGGCCTATGAGCGTGGCGCCTCGCCGATCTCGACCCTGCGTGCCTCGCCCGATGCCTCCGATCCCATTCTGAGCGCGATGTGCGGGTTCCTTCTGTCTGCGCCGCCGGAACTGGCTCAGACCAATCCGCTCTTCGTCGATCAAATGGCGTTGAGCCTGCTGACCTATTTCGCGGAAGGGTACGGGGGCATGCATCTGCCCCCGCTGCCGGACAATGGCAGGCTTGCATCGTGGCAGGAGCGTCGCGCCAAGGAGATCATGCATTCCCGCCTTGCAGCTCGCCTGACGATCGCCGACATCGCACGGGAATGCCGGCTCACGCCGAGCTATTTCGCCAAGGCCTTCCGCCGCACGACAGGAATGAGCCCGCATCATTATCTGACGCATATCCGCGTTCAGGAAGCCAAGAGCCTTCTTCTGTCCTCGATGCTGCCCCTGGCCGACATCGCGCTCATCTGCGGCTTCGGAGATCAGAGCTACTTCACGCGCGTCTTCACCCGCTCGGTCGGTGCGAGCCCCGGCAAATGGCGACGGGAGATGCTTCGTTAAGCGAGGGCGAGGCGTATTTCCGCATCCCGTAGCCAGCGAAAGCCATCGCACTGCCTCAGGGCTCAGGGCCGGACGATCCGAAGATCGACGACCGCGCTCTGATCGAGATGCGGAGGCGGTCATCATTCCCTTGGCGAAAATGCCGTTCGTCACCGCGAGCCTGATCGATGACGTCCATCCTGCGAAACCGCCACGCCTGTAACCTGGTGCTCGAAGGCAGCAACCTGCTCGAAAGTCTGCTGCGATGAGGGGTGCTGGGTCATGGCGGATTCGAGGCCGGTAAAAGTTGTCAGGCCGACGCCGAGCAGAAGCGTCGCGTGAAGAGGAGCGTAGCGCATGGGGCCTCCTATGGAATGTCGTGGAGAGGTGCCGCGCAGATCTCCCATGGCCATCAACCGGTCGAGACCGCCCTCGTTCAATGGCAGGCGTTTCTTCACCTGCCTTCTGAGAATGCATTACGCCTTCTTGAGTTCGTCCGGCTTGTGGGCCGCGATCTTTCCCGATTTGTCGCTCTTCACTATGTACTCAGGATTGTCTTTCGAAGCCGCGACCTTATGACCTTTGATCTGCGTCGGGCTGGTCTGTTTTCTCACCACTTTGCCGGTGCTGTGGCCACCCGATGAATCCCAGGATACCTTGTCGCCGGCCTTCAATGACTTCGCCATTGCTTGTTCCTTCCGAGTAACGGTATCCCTCGGCAACTCGGGCCGGCGGGTTGCGTTCCGCCGGGCGTCGCAGCCATCAGCGACAAGGATCCGAGGTTCCAGCTCCGCGGCATCGTGCGAGTGAGTGGGGTGCTTAATCTGCCAGCGGGGCTGTGAGCGCCGGTTCGGGTTCGGATAGCGCCCGATCGGGACCCTGGCCGCATCCGGCTCTACCGTCGCCCGTGCGTGATAGGCCGCGCCACAGCCAGGACCCGATCCAATCCTACAGCAGGCTGCGGGACTGTCATCGGATGTTCATATTCAGTGAGGTAAGGCTCCATCCCGTTCCAGGGGACCATTTCGCATGTTGATGTGGAGTACCATCGCTGCATTCCTTCTCTCGCTGATGGCAGTTGGGCCGCTACGGGAGAGTGCCCCGTCCTGGCTTCTGTCTGGTGCGGAGATGGTGGCGGTGATCACCCTGTTTGCCCTGGTGTGCTTCCTTGAGTCCAGCGGCGGCACAGATCGCTCCAATTCTGCGTCCCGGTAGATTTCGGTAAGGAAGTTCGTAATACGGTGCTACTCCGTACCTGATCGGAGACAGCACCATGAGAGGCCTCCCGCTCGCCACGATTGGGATTGTGCTCGTGTCACCAACAGCCATGGCCGATGGCATGAGCCTTGCAGGCTCGCTCTGGCAATGCACCCGCGCGTCCGATCGATCCCAGTTCGTGATCACCTTTTATCCTGGCGGAGGCGTTGGGGGCGGCGAGTTGCAGAACGACGAGGTGAGCCCCTACATCTTCGATGCCTCCCGGACAAAGCCGGGGGAATGGCCCGGAACATGGGAACAGGCGGGCCAGCGCTTTACCTGGGCATTCCCGGATCAGAGCATCCGGATCGAGGGGAGCTTGAAGGTGCTTGGACAAAAAACTGCGCGGCTTACCGGCATCGAGATCTCGTCCGGGGAGCGATCGGCCGTAACATGCGCGGCTTTGTCCAAGCTGCCGAAGATTGGGGAAGGGCTGGTCATCCCCAAGGATAATCGCTTCATCGATTTGGATCAGGAAGAGAGTGAGCTGAAGGTACCGGCCGGTATCTCGCTCCAGGAGCAAGGGCCACGCTGAGAGTTCCCGGGTGTGAGTTCCGGCGGCCTGTCCTGAATTCTCTGCCCCGGAACAGCCGGAACGCCTCAGCGTCGGGTTCCAGGCTGCGTTCAGGTCACCGCGGCTTTGGGCCGTCCTGGTGCCGAACACGGCTTAAACTGCCGCCAGGCCGGGCGCGTGAGAGCCGGTCGCTTGTCGTCTACGGGGGCAGTGGAGCCTCGACCGAGCAGATCAAACCCGCGGGATGGAAGTCGATCTGCACCGTGCCGTTCAGGTCATAGGCCAGGCTGCGCTCAATCAGGCGCGACCCAAATCCTTGCCGTGACGGGGGCCGGACTGCCGGGCCGCCTTTCTCTTCCCAGCGGAGGAGCAGAAGGGGCTGGCTCCTCGTGCGATCAACCATCCAGGTCAGGTGAACTTCTCCGCTCCCGTTGGAGAGCGCACCATACTTGGCCGCGTTCGTGGCCAGTTCATGAACCGCCATTGAGAGGGCGAGCGCCATTCGCGGTATCAGGTGGACCTTGCCGCCCTGGAGCCGGATCCGTCCCTCCCTGCCGTTGCTGTAGGGCTCGATGACATCTTCGATGATCTCGTGCAGCAGGGCACCCTCCCAGTTCTCGCGGGTGAGCACGTTATGGGCGCGGGAGAGCGCGAACAGGCGGCTCTCCAACGCCTCCCGGGTCTCGATGGGCGCCTCCGATCCGCGCAGCGTCTGCGTTGCGATGGACTGAACGGTAGCCAGGGTGTTCTTCACCCGGTGGTTCAGCTCATGGATGAGGAGCCGCTGGTGCTCTTCGGCTCTTTTTCGAGTGCTGATGTCTTGGATCACGCTGATCCCGTACAGAGGTTGTCCTGACGGATCATCAACCCGGGACGCTGCCACCTCGACCCATACTTCGTGACCATCCTTGTGGATGTAGCGCTTTTCGACCGTGTAGGTGTCCGTCCTTCCCAGCATGAGCTGTGAGAACCGCTCCAGGTCCGCCTCGCGGTCGTCGAGGTGAGTCAGGTCCCAAAAGCTTCGCCCGAACAATTCCTCCCGGCTGTAGCCGGTGATGGCGCACAGCCGTTCGTTGGCGCGCAGGAAGCGTCCGTTCCTGTCGACCTCGCCAATGCCTGCGAAGACATGCTCGTAGGTCGCGCGCAGTCTCTGCTCGTTCTCCCGCAGGACGGCCTCCCTGTCGCGCAAGTCCTTTTCAATGCGGGCCCGCTCGACGGCGTCCCAGGTGCGGTGCGCTACGCGCTCGACAAGCATGATCTCTGTGGAGGTCCAGTGTCGCGGCGTTGACTCATGCACGTAGAGGAGGGCCCTGAAGCGCCCATACTTAATCAGCGGTGTCACGATCAGCGAGCGGCATCCGATCCCGGACCAGGTCGCCGCATAGGCTTCACCGACACGCGGATCTTCAAGACAATCCTCTACGATGAGCGTACGCCCGGCCCGCAATGTCGCGATCACCGCCGGGCCGAACGCGTCCAGGATCCGGGCCTCGCCGGCGAGGCTTGCGATAGACACGCCCCGCGTCCAGTCCTGCTCGACCGCGACGACCTGCTCCGTCTCGTCCACCTCGCCGTAGCCGACACGATCTGCGTCGATGTGGGTGCCGAGAGCGCGGGCCGCCACGAATGTCACGGTGCGGGGCTCCGACAGGGTGGCCAGACGCTCGCTCAGTTCGATGTGAAATCTGGCCCGGCGCTCCGCCTGTACCTTCTCGGTGGTCTCGGTGCAGGCGCAGAACATGCCGGCAATGGCGCCGCCGTCATCGCGAACAGGCGAGTAGGAAAACGTGTACCAGGTGTCTTCCGGGAAGCCGTGGCGTTCCATCACAAGATGGAGGTTCTCGTTGAAGGTCGCCTCACCGGCAAGAGCCCTGTTCACGAGCGGCTCGATGTCGTTCCAGATCTCCGACCAGACCGCATGGAAAGGGCGACCGAGGGCGTGCGGATGCTTGGATCCGAGGATTGGTGCGTAGCCGTCATTGTACAGGAAGGCGAGTTCCGGTCCCCAGGCGACGAACATTGGGAACTTGGAGGTCAGCATCAGGCCTACGACCGTACGGAGGGATGCCGGCCAGGTACCGGGAGAGCCGAGCGGCGAGGCCGACCAGTCGTGCATCCGCATCAATGGGCCGAGTGTGCCGCCCAACAGAAACTCGGCATCAGCTAGAAGCGGTGGAACAGGGGCCAAAGGTGGTCCTTTCGGTCGCATTTCCAGGCAGAGGCTGAGCGGCCACTCCCAGGTTCGGGACGCGGTTTGATGCCTCGTATGCGGGCAGCATCACCGAACTGACCAAAGCGAATGCCCTCAAAGTTCCAGCAATCTGCGGCATTCTGCTTCGGCTCTCAGGCTCTCATCCTGGACCCTGGACGACTGCTGCCTGCAGCCGTCTTCTGAGCCGAACTCTCCTCGACGGTGGGATAGACGCCTGCCAGCACCTGGTCGAAATGACGGCGAAGCGCGTTGTTGCAGCCGCAGGATAATGCGTCCAGCTTCTCCAGATCACGCACACGCACGCCGCCTCTTCGCGTTTCCAGCAGGTGCCGGCGTTTCAAGGACTGGATGACACGGCTGACATAGCTTCGCCCGACCCCCATCATGCTGGCCAGTTGCTCCTGCGTCAGGGGGACATCGTGATCTCCGGTCCGGTCGATGGCGGCCAGCAGCCATTTGACCGTTCGCTGCTCGATCGTATGGACGGCGTTGCACGCCACGGATTGGAACACTTGCGCCAGCATGCAATCGGCGTAACGGGAAAACAGATGGCGCAGGCTCGGTGATCGTGTTTCGAACTCCTCCAGGTCGGCTGTGGACAGGCGCAGGAAGGGGCCCGGGAATTGGATTTCGGAACGGGCGAAGGCCGGAAGACGGCCTTGACTCACGATCCCGCCAACGGCCCCCTCGCGTCCGATCAGGGCCGTTTCAACCGTGAGGCCATCCTCGAGCTCAACGACGAAGGAAACCAGACTCGGCCCGCAAGGGAAGTAAACGAACCTGACTTCATCCCCGGGCTGGTACAGCTTGGCTCCGGCTTCGCCTGCCCACTCCTGGAGCGAAGGTGCCACGATGGCCAAATCTTCCGGTTTGAGGGCGCTCAGCAGGTTATTGGTGGCAATTCGCTCCCTAAGGCGCGACGGGATCGCTGCAGATTGCATCAGGCGTCTTTTCTCCACTGATTCGGCAGATCCAACGCATCAAGGCAACTTACGTTCAATTGTGGACACAACTCCGGCACTGTGTGCACATGTGGACAGACAGTTCGGCTGCTCATGTCTACAAGGCCACAGAAATGTCCCTAGCTGAGGGACGCATCACATCCTTGCGCCAGACGTCGGTTCCGCAGACAGAGCATGAGGGCCTGAGTGCCGATTGCGGCTCGATCGAAACCGCTTACCTGCTGAGATTGTCCATGATGCTTCCGTCGCATTCCGATGCTGCCCCGATCCCAACAGGGGTTCCAGGGCTCGATGATATTCTGGCCGGCGGCTATGCCGCCAATCGCGCACACCTCATCGAGGGGCGACCCGGCTCCGGCAAGACCACGCTGGGAATGCAATTTCTGCTCGCCGGCGTCCAGCAGGGTGAGGTTTGTCTCTACATCACCTTATCCGAGAGCAAGCGGGAGCTCCTGTCGGTCGCCTCCCGCCATGGCTGGTCCTTGGACGGCATTGAGATCTTCGAGCTGGTGCCGCCGGAGCTGAGCCTTGATCCGCAACAACAGCAGAGCCTTGTCTACTCCTCGGATCTTGAACTCGGCGAGACGGTGCGTATGGCGCTGACGGAAATCGAGCGGGTCAAGCCCAGCCGGGTTGTGTTCGACTCACTCTCGGAAATCCGGCTTCTTTCCCAAGGCTCCCTGCGATATCGGCGGCAAGTGCTGGCGCTCAAGAGCTATTTCCTGCTCAACGATGCCACGGTCCTGATGCTGGATGACCTCACGTCCGAGCAAGATGACCTCAATCTGCACTCCATCAGCCATGCGGTCGTCCACCTTGAGCAGGTTGTTCCGGCCTACGGATCGGAGCGGCGACGGCTCAGCGTTACAAAGATGCGCGGCACCGCCTTTCGCGGGGGATACCACGATCTTGTGATCGAAAGGGGCGGTCTGCGGATTTTCCCGCGCCTCGTGGCTGCCGATCATCACAAATCCTTTGCTCTTGAAACGCTGTGCAGCAGCATCGATGAACTCGACACCATCCTCGGGGGAGGGTTGAGCCGTGGAACGAGCACGCTCGTGGTCGGCCCATCAGGTGCGGGCAAGTCCACGCTGGCGCTCGGCTATCTCTGGGCCGCCCTGGAACGCGGCGAATCTGGCCTGATGATCAGCTTCGACGAGACCACAGGGATCCTCATGCAAAGGGCTCAGGGGGTCGGCTTCGACCTCACGTCCCACGTGGAAGCCGGGCGGCTCCGCATTGAGCAGATCGATCCGGCCAATGTCTCTCCCGGAGAATTCGCCGGGCGGGTGCGGGAGGCGGTTGAGCAGGGTGGGGCGACGGTCGTCGTGATCGACAGCCTGACAGGCTACCTGAATGCCATGCCGGAGCAGCCCTTCATCGTGCTCCAGATGCACGAGCTGCTCACCTATCTGAACCAGCAAGGCGTCGTGACAATCCTGATTCTGGCTCAGCACGGCATGGTGGGTCAGATGGTTTCCCCAGTTGACCTGACCTATTTGAGCGATGCGGTCGTGCTCCTTCGCTTCTTCGAGGCAGAGGGGCGGATTCGGCGAGCCTTGTCGGTGGTCAAGCGGCGCACCGGCGCGCACGAGGATACGATTCGCGAGTTTCGGATCGACAGCCAGGGTTTGCGCGTTGGTCCGCCGCTGGAGCAATTCCGGGGTGTGTTGACAGGCGTACCGACGTTCGTGGGCCAGCGCGCCTCGCTTCTTGAGGAGCGTGAGACCGACGATGAGGCAGGCCGATGAGGTGTCCGTGCTGATCCTTGCGCCCCATGGGCGAGATGGCACGATAGCAGCGGCCATTCTCGAGGAGGTCGGGATCAGAGCCACGGTCTGCCCCAGCCTCACGGCGCTTGTCGCGGGTTTGGACGCATCGGCCTGTGCTGTGATCACCGAGGAGGCCCTTCTCAGTGCGGACCGACGCGAGCTCGCCGAGTGGGTCAACCTGCAGCCGCCCTGGTCCGACCTTCCCTTCATCTTGCTGACCTATCGGGGCGGCTCGCCGGTCGAGCACCTGACCGAGCTGCTGGGCAACGTCACGGTTCTCGAGCGGCCGTTTCACCCGGCCGTTCTGGTGAATGCCGTGCGCTCGGCCCTGCGGGCGCGACAGCGGCAGCGGGAGGTGGAGGCTCACCTTCAGGAGCGGCAGCAGACGCATGAGCGCCAGGCTCTGCTCATCCGCGAACTGCACCACCGGGTCAAGAACACCCTGGCGACCGTGCAGGGGCTTCTCGGGGCCACAGCGCGCTCGACGAACTCCGTTGATGAGTTCTACCGCTCGTTCGCGGACCGGATCGTCTCGCTCGCCAACACGCACAATCTCCTGACCGAGGATTATTGGCAGACGGCGCCGCTGATCGAGATGTTCAGGAACGAACTGGCTCATTACGACGACGGCGCGCAGCAACGGATCAGCCTTGATGGACCGCCGGTGGAGCTTTCGGCCGATCTGGCTGTGCCGATCGGCATGGCGGTGCATGAACTGACCACCAGCGCAGCCAAACACGGGGCGCTCTCGGTTTCTGGTGGGCAAATCGCGGTGACGTGGAACGTTCGGGATCTGGACGCAGGGCGTCGGCTCGTCATCGATTGGGTGGAACGCGGCGGACCTCCGGTCGAGCAGCCGCGGCGGAAGGGCTTCGGCTCGACGTTGCTACATCGGGTTTTGACCCATCAATGCCGTGCGGCGATCCGAATCGCTTATGACCGCGAGGGACTGTCCTGCCACATGGAAATTCCTCTCGTCGAGGAGCGCCTTGTACCGGAATACTGAGCTTCCGCGTTCATTTCTGAACAAGGACTCCAAAGGGAGAGCTTCATCGATCACCGCTTCGTTCCGATCCTGAGCGTAGGAGCCGACGTCTGCCGGGCGGCTGGAATGTGCAAGTTTCCCTCACAGCCGCCGCTCACGGCTCCACAGGAAAGCGGACGGTTACCGTCGTGCCTGTGGTATCGCCTTCCTTTTCGATCACAACGGAGCCGCCGAGTTGGGCCGCCATGGAGCGGATCAGCCGGGCTCCAAGGCCCGATGCGGATCCAGGCCTGCTCACCGGTGGCAAGCCCACTCCGTCATCGGCGACGGAGACCCTGAAGCTGTCACCCTCGCGGCTGAAGGACACGATGATCGTCCCGCTCCGGTCGCCGGGAAAGGCGTACTTGAGGCTGTTCGTGAGCAGCTCGTTGATGATCAGCCCGACCGGGACGCTACGCTCCTGCGGCAGCAGGTGACGCTCGGCCCTTACGGTCACAGTAACCGGTCTCAGATCCGCCAGCGCGGCCTTCAGGTCGTCACAGAGCTCCGCGATGAAGTCGGCGACGTTGATCACCGCGTTGGTACCCTGTCCCAGTCTCAAGCGGTCGTGCACCCGGCTGAGGACGTGTATTCGGTCTGCCGTCGAGGCCAGCGCCGAGCGGGCCGACGGGTCCTGCACGGCCCGCTCTTGGAGGCGCACCAATGCCTCCAGCATCATGAGGTCGTTCTTCATCCGGTGACCCGCCTCCCGCAGGAGCAAGTCCTTCTCCTGTTCATTGGCTGCGAGCTGCTTGTTCGCCCGGGTGAGGCTGTGAGCCGTGGTGTGCAGAGCCTCGATGATCCCTGCCGTGGTGAAGCCGATCAGGAGGTACAGGATCAGGCCTAGCATGGCCCGATGATCCTGGATCCAGAGGCTTCCGACCGGCTCGAGGAAGAAGTAGTCCGCCAGGAGGGCGCTCAGGGCGACCGTGTAGAAGCCGCTGCCTCGGTCGAACAGGACTGCATTGAGGATGATGGCAACGAAGAACAGCAGAAAGGGGAAGGCCGGCAGGTATGCGCTGAGGCCCATGCGCAGCACGAGCACGATTAGGACGACCAACGTCGCGCAGAGATAACGAGCCCAGACCGGCCAGCCCCGCGTCAGAAAGGTGTAGGTGAAGAGCGCCTGCATGTCCGAGGCGTCAAGCCTCGCGGACGGCTCCGGTTCCCACCGGCCCGCAACTTCACGGCCCGATTGAAGGCGGTCCCTTCATGGGACCCACGCCAATCGATGCAGCGGCGGCTGCACGGGAGAACGACGTTGACCTTGCGGCCAAAGGCAATATCTACAACCACTCCTCGCTGATCAGTTCCGAAGGGCATAGGTGGTGTCAGTCAAGCTTGGCCGCAGGTCGTGTCGGCCCATGGGCCTCGAATCCGAATGACCCCCTCGCCCGACTCCGCAGCCATGGCTCTGTTCCAAGGACCGGGCGAGATCCGCGCCCTTGCCCGAGCGCTGGATTGGTCACGCACCCCCTTGGGGCCGGTGTCAGCTTGGCCGCAGAGCCTGCGCTCGACTGTCCGCACCTTGCTGTCGTCCCAGTACCCGATGATTCTCACCTGGGGACCGGAGTTCACCCAGATCTACAACGACGCCTATTCCAAGCTCATCGGGGCAGGGCATCCGGCCGCCCTCGGCAACGACATCCGTATCACCTTGGCGGCGAGCTGGGACACGCTCGGACCTATGATCGAGCGCGTAATGGCAACCGGAAACGCCAATTGGACGCCCGCACTCCCTCTGCTTATGGAACGGGCCGGATACCGGGAGGAAGCCTACTTCAGCGTCTCGCACGCCCCGGCTGAGGATGATGCGGGCCGTATCGTCGGCATGCTGGCCGTGTGCAGCGAGGTGACGGCGCAAATCGTCGGCGAGCGCCGTCTGAACCTTCTGCGCGATGTCGGCACAAAGGCCGCCGATGCTCGCAGCCTTGAGGCGACCTGCCAGGATGTCGCGGCTGCGCTCGCACGGGATCCGCTCGATGTGCCATTTGCCCTCATCTACCTCCGCGATGCGGATGGCAGGCTTTCTCTTCGCGGATCTGCCGGATTGGACGCAGACAGTCCGGGCGCTCCGCGGCTCCTCGGGACGCATGCTGATGAGCCCTGGCCCGTCACGCAAGTTCTCGCGGGTGAGATTGTCGAGTGCGAGGTGGAGCACCTGGTGTCACTCCGAGGAGGGCTGTGGTCAGACCCGATCAAGCATGCCCTTGCCATGCCCATCTTCGGCACGGGTGGTGAGATCCCCGGCATGCTCATCACCGGCATCAGTCCGAGCCGCGCTCTGGATGATGGTTACCGCTCGTTCTTCACCCTCCTGAACGGGCAGGTCTCCACCCTCATCCGCAACGCCCGGGCTCACGAGGAGGAGCGCCGGCGCGCCGATGCACTGGCCGAACTTGATCGGGCCAAAACCCAGTTCTTCTCCAATGTCAGCCATGAGTTCCGCACGCCCCTCACCCTGATGTTGGGACCGCTTGAGGACCTCCTGGAACAAGGGACTCTCCCGGATGCGGCGCGGAACGAACTCCAGGTCGTTCATCGCAATGCGCTTCGCCTGCTGCGGCTCGTGAACACGCTCTTGGACTTCTCGCGTGCCGAGGCGGGCCGCATCCAAGCCGAGTTCCGTCCAACCGATCTCTCCCATCTGACCGCCGACCTGGCAAGCTCGTTCCGCTCAGCTGTGGAGCGGGCGGGCTTGACGCTCGACGTCGAATGCCCCCTGACGCCTTTGACAGCCTACGTTGATCAAGGGATGTGGGAGAAGATCGTCCTCAATCTTCTCTCAAATGCATTCAAGCACACCTTCGACGGGCAGATTACAGTTCGCCTGCAAGAGGTCGATGGAGCTGTTCGCCTGTCGGTGAGCGACACGGGCGCGGGTATCGCTCCTGAGGATCTTGATCGCATTTTCGAGCGCTTCCATCGGGTGGAGGGGGCAAGGAGCCGCAGCCACGAGGGCTCCGGAATTGGCCTAGCACTGGTGCGGGAGCTCGCCCAACTGCACGGTGGAACGGTCGAGGTCGACAGCAGGATCGGCCACGGGACGACGTTCACGGTTACGATTCCTCAGGGACGTGCGCACCTGCCGCCCGACCAAGTCAAAGGGATAGGCGAGCGGACCTCGACACGGATCGGGGCCGACACCTTCGTCGAGGAGGCGCTTCGCTGGCTGCCGGACACCCCTGCGGAAGGCAGCAATGTGGTTCGATTGCCGCAGCGCGGCACCTCTGGCAAAGCTTCGACCAAGCCGCGCGTGCTGGTGGCTGACGACAATGCCGACATGCGGGCGTATATCACGCGCCTCCTCGGCGGCGATCACAATGTCACTGCCGTACCCGATGGCGCTGAAGCCCTGGAAGAGCTCCGCAAGAACGGAGCCGATCTTCTCGTCACCGACGTGATGATGCCGATCATGAACGGCTTCCAGCTCGTCCAGCAGGTGCGGGATGAGCCAGCGCTTCGGACACTGCCGATCATCATGCTGTCGGCTCGAGCTGGCGACGAAGCCAGCGTGGAGGGGCTTGAGGCCGGAGCCGACGATTACCTCGTGAAGCCGTTCTCGGCACGGGAGCTCCAGGCGCGAGTGCGCACGAACCTGGAACTCGCGCGCTTGCGGCGCGAGGCTGAAGAACAGGCCGCCCAAGCCCGCAAGATGGACGCCATCGGGCATCTGACGGGTGGAGTGGCACACGATTTCAACAACCTGCTGGCAGCCGTCATCGGCTCCCTCGACCTGATGGAGAGGCGTGTCGCCGGCGACGATAAGGCGCTGCGTCTCCTGCACAATGCCATGCAGGCAGCCCAGCGCGGGGCGCGGCTGACCGAGCAGCTTCTGGCGTTTTCCCGCAAGCAGCGTCTTGAGGTGCGTCCGACCGACGTGAACCGGATCCTGTCCAACATGGCCGACCTCCTGCATCGCACCCTTGGCGGTCGAATCGGCGTCAACACGCTGTTCGGAAAGGATCTGTGGCCTGCCATGGCGGATCCCAACCAGATCGAGCTTGCCGTGCTCAATCTTGCGGTTAACGCGCGAGACGCCATGCCGGCCGGCGGCGAACTCGTTCTGCAAACCAAGAACATCGGGGCTGATGATCCGAAGCGACCTAAGTTGCTGTCCATGAGCACGGACGCCGTGCGGATTCGGGTCCGAGATACGGGCCATGGCATGAGTCCCGAGGTCCTGACACGAGCCACCGAGCCGTTCTTCACCACCAAGGGGCCGGGGCAGGGGACAGGTCTCGGGCTGGCGCAGGTCTACGGCACGATCAAGCAGATTGGCGGTGATGTACTCATCACAAGCGAGCCAGGCCAGGGTACAACGGTCGACCTGTACCTGCCCAAGTCTGAGTCTGTGGCTTCACTGGAGAAAGTGCCGGGACCGACAGAACGGGCGGATCCGGTTGGCAGAGCCCGTGTTCTGGTCATTGACGATGACGACCAGGTCAGAATGGCAACGGTGGCGATGCTGACGGAGCTGGGTTACGAGGTTGTGGAAGGGGACAGCGCCCGCGCGGGTCTGAACCGTCTGGATGCCGCCGGTCGGCCGTTCGATCTCATCCTGGCCGACTATGCCATGCCCGGCATGACAGGGAGCGAGATGATCGCGCAACTGCGCAGCATCGCACCGGGCCTGAGAAGCCTCCTGATCACGGGGTATGCCGAGAGCGTACCGGACGGTTCGGGCCCGGTTCTGCGCAAGCCCTTTACGGTCGGCGAGCTCGGCACTGCGGTCGTGCGCGCGCTCCACGGGAACGACAGGTGATCCGGTGACTTCAGGGCTATTTCTCACTGGGCTTCTCTGACGAAAGGATCGCCCATCACAGGTGACTTATACGGACCAATCCGGACCTGGGACGGCACGAGTGGCCGACGGAGATCGTTGGACGCTGTTTTCCGGCTTGTGTAGATTGCTCATCCTAGGATCGAGTCGTTGAAACCAATCCCTGGATTTGTCTGAAGCTGGCGGTATTTAGGCCGCATGATCTCATCGCGACGCTACACGATTCGCCAGTGCCTGATGGCGTTCGGCGCCGCCCTTGTGCTGCCGGGCCTCGTCTTCGCGGCCATCCTGCTGTGGCGCTATGCCAGTGCCGAGCGCCATCACTACGAGGAGGAGGCGCTCGGCACGGCCCAGCGCATCATGGCGGCGGTCGACCGCGAACTCGTCGGCATCCAGTCGGCCGCACAGGCCTTGGCGACCTCCTCGTCCCTGCTGGAGGGCAACTTCGAGGCTTTCCAGCGTCAGGCCGAGATGACCTTACGGTCCTGGTCGCGGCAGCGAACGGACGACTACGCCATCGTGGTCCGGGACGTCACGGGCCAGCAGGTGGCGAACACCCGCTTGCCGTGGGGTTCGCCGCTGCCGAAGGGTGCCAACCTGCCGGTCGACCAGCAGGTGATCGCCACCAAGAAGCCTGTGATCCAGGACCTCTTTACCGGGGCCACCGCCGGGCGCCCGATCATCAGCATCCGGGTTCCTGTCCTCAAGGACGACACCGTCACGCACGTGCTGTCGATGGCCATCGAGCCGAGGCGCATTGCCGAGATCCTTCTGGCGCAGAACCTGCCTGCCTCATGGATTGCGACCGTGATCGACCGGGACGACCGCGTCGTGGCCCGTTCCCGCCAGCATGAGGCGTTCGTCAGCAGGCCCGCTCCGGACGAGTTCCTGAGAGCGGCCCGCGAGGCTGATGGCATCTGGGAAGGGTTCAATCTGGAGGGAACGGCAGTGCTCGGGGCCTATGCCCGCTCGGGGGTGTCCGGCTGGACTGCGTTCGTCGGTGTGCCGGCCGAGATCGTCCAAGCCCCCCTGCATCGATCCCTCTGGACCCTGTTCGGGTTCGGCGCGGCCCTGATCCTGCTATCCCTGCTTCTCGCCCGCAGCTTCGGGCAGCGCATTGCCATTCCGGTCCAGGGATTGGTGGATCAGGCCCAGCGGCTTGGCCGGGGCGCGTCCGTGGCGCCTCCTCCCACAGGACTGGTCGAAGTTGACCAGGTCGGAGGCGCCCTGGCCGCCGCCTCGCAGGACCTCCGGGAGCGGGAGGCGGCCTTGAGGGGGAGTGAGGCGCGCCTGTGGGCGACCCAGAACAATGCCGCAGTTGGCATCGCCGAGGTCGACCGCGACGGGCGCTTCGTCTCTGTGAACGAGGCTCGCTGCAAGCTCACCGGCCACACTCGGGAGGAACTGATCGGCCAGCACTTCGGCCACGCGACGGATGCCGAGATCCTCAACCAGGACCTCGAATTGTTCACGCGGCAGGTTGCGGGCGAGCTGGACGCCTACACGACCGACAGCAAGTTCCGGCGCAAGGACGGCAGCAGCGGTTGGGCGCGCGTGACCAGCACCGCCGTGCGGGACGCAGATGGCACGTTCCTTTACGCCGTCAGGGTGGTGGAGGACATCACCGAGCGTCGACAGGCGGACCGCCGTCAGAAGCTGCTGATCGACGAGCTGAATCACCGGGTGAAGAATACGCTGGCGACCGTCCAGTCCCTGTCATGGCAGGCCAGCCGTTCGGGGGCACCGCCGCAGGTCGCGCAGGAACGTTTCCAGGAACGCCTGCTGGCCCTCTCGCGCACGCACAACCTGCTCAACGAGACGCACTGGGAGGGCGCCTCACTCAGGGCGATCCTGGAGACCGAGCTCCTGCCCTATGCAACGGGCGCCTCGCGTATCCGTCTCAGCGGGCCCGAGCTGCGGCTGCCGCCCAAGCCGGCGGTGGTTCTCGGCATGGCGTTCCATGAGCTCGCCACCAATGCGGTCAAGTACGGCGCCCTCTCAACCCCATCAGGCTGGGTGCAGGTCGATTGGGCAATTCAGGAGCAAGGGCATGAAGCCATGCTGACCCTGGAATGGTGCGAGTTGGAAGGCCCCGTCATCGAGATGCAGCCGCGTCCCGGCTTTGGCTCGCGCCTCCTGCGGCAGACGATCACCCGTGAACTCGCGGGACATCTCGACATCCGCTTCGAGCGCGAGGGGGTGCGTTGCACCATGGTCGTCCCGATCGAACCGGCGGAGCGGCATGCGGCCTGAGGCTGAACTGACCTCATCGACACTGATCAACCCAGTGATCAAGGGCACCGCGGCGGGAGAACAGTCCAAGGGGAGCAGCGACGGACAGTGGCTCATCGGCCCGTTTGGTTACATGGCGAAATCCCTCGCCGTCATGCGAGCCAGAACCTGATGACGAGACTGACCGCTGCGGTCGTGCCCACGCCTGCGGCCCACAGGCTCACGAACCACAGCCATCGGCGCAGGGCGGAGTTTGGCTCGGTCTTGATACCCATCAGTGATAGCCCTCGTGTCCGGTCTTGCCGCGGAACACCCAGTACGAATACCCCGTATAGGCGAGAATGATCGGGATCAACACGCTCGCGCCAACCAGCATGAATTGGAGGCTGGCCTGCGGCGCTGCGGCTTCGTGGATGGTGACGGCGTTCGGCACCACATGCGGGAACATGCTCACGCCCAGCCCAAGCAGGCACAGCGCGAACAGTCCCAGGGTCAGCAGGAACGGCCAGTACTCCCAGCGGCGCACCAGGCTCACCAGCAGCGTCCCGGAGCAGAGGCCGACCAGCAGCGGCACCTGCGCCGTGAACAGGACCTGCGGCCAGGCAAACCAACGCTCATAATATGCGCCGCTGAGGAACGGCGTTGCCGCGCTGACCAGGCCGATGCAGCCGATGAGTGCGATGGCGAGTTTGCCGGCAAGACGGAAGCTGTGATCCTGTACGGCACCCTCGGTCTTCATCACCAGCCAGGTCGCCCCGAGCAGGGCATAGCCGATCACGAGACTGACGCCGACCAGCAGGCTGAAGGGCGTGAGCCAGTCCCACCATCCGCCGGCATAGGAGCGTCCTTCTACCGCGATGCCCTGAAGCAGGGCGCCGAGCGTGATGCCCTGCGCGAGCGTCGCCACGATCGATCCCGTCGTAAACGCGACGTCCCAGTAGCGGCGATGGCCCGGATCGCGCCAGCGGAACTCGAAGGCGACCCCGCGGAAGATCAACGCCAGCACCATGGCGATGATAGGCGCGTAGAGAGCCGGCAGGATGATCGCGTAGGCGAGCGGAAAAGCCGCCATGAGGCCGCCGCCGCCCAGCACGAGCCAGGTCTCGTTGCCGTCCCACACCGGCGCGACCGAATTCATGGCGCTGTCGCGCTCCGGTCCCGGCGCGAAGAACGGGAACAGGATGCCGATGCCGAGATCGAAGCCGTCCATCACCACGTACGCGAAGACCGCGAACGCGATGATGAAGGCCCAGAAGGTGGGAAGATCAAGAACAGGGATCATGGATCAGGTCTCTGCGCCGAGGGTGCGGCCCGGATCGACCGAGGGAGCCGGGGTGATGCCGGCCGTGCGGATGGGATGGTCAGGGCCCGCCTCGGGCCCGGTCTCGCCCGGATGCGGAGCCTTGCCCATGAGCTTGAGGATGTAGCCGGTGCCGGCCCCGAACACGATGAAGTAGACCACGATGAAGGTCAGCAGCGAGGCGGCCACGGCCGGCGCTTCAAGGGGTGAGGCCGATGCCGCTGTCCTGAGCAGGCCATAGACGGTGAAGGGCTGTCGTCCGACCTCGGTGGTGACCCAGCCGGCGATGACGGCCACAAAGCCCGCAGGACCCATGGCGAGTGCGAGGCAGTGCAGCGGGCGCCATTCGTAGAGCCGACCGCGGAATCGTGCCCACAGGCTGAGCACTCCCAGACCCAGCATCGCGAACCCTAAGCCCACCATGATGCGAAACGACCAGAACACCACCGGCACGTAGGGCCAGTTGGCGCGATCGACCGTGTCGAGCCCGGCCATGGGCGCATTGAGGTCGTGCTTGAGAATGAGCGAGGACGCCTTGGGGATCTCGATGGCGTTGCGCACGGTTCCGGCCTCCTGATCGGGGATACCGAACAGGATCAGGGGAGCGCCGTCCGGATGGCTCTGGAAGTGCCCCTCCATGGCCATGACCTTGGCAGGCTGGTGCTCCAGGGTGTTGAGACCATGCATGTCGCCGGCAAAGATCTGGAGCGGCGCGACGACCGAGATCATGCCCATGGCCATCGAGAACATCACCCGGGCCCCCTTGTTGGTGCGCTCGCGCAGGAGATGCCAGGCGCCGACCCCGCCGACCACCAAGGCCGTGGTCAGATAGGCAGCCAGGACCGTGTGGACGAGGCGATAGGGGAAGGACGGGTTGAAGATGATGGCCCACCAGTCCTGCGGCACGAACTGGCCGGCCTCGTTGACGTCGTAGCCGACGGGGGTTTGCATCCACGAGTTGGCAGACAGGATCCAGAAGGCCGAGATGAAAGTGCCGACAGCAACCGCAAGCGTGGCGGCAAAGTGCAGCCTCGGGCCGACCCGCCCCATGCCGAACAGCATGATGCCGAGGAAGCCCGCCTCCAGGAAGAAGGCGGTCATGACCTCGTAGGCCATCAGCGGACCAATGACCGGCCCGGCCTTGTCGGAGAAGACCGACCAGTTGGTGCCGAACTGGTAGGACATGACGATGCCCGAGACCACGCCCATGGCAAAGGCAAGAGCGAAGATCTTGAGCCAGTACTTGAACAGGTTGAGGTAGACCTCGCGCCCGGTCCACAGCCACAGCCCCTCCACCACGGCGAGATAGCTCGCCAGGCCGATGGAGAACGACGGAAAGATGAAATGGAAGGAGACCGTGAACGCGAACTGGAAACGCGCCAGGAGCAGGGCGTCGAACTGGTCGAACATGTCACTTGTCCTTCACGTCGTCGCGGGGGTTCTTCTTCGATCCCGGCACGACGAATAGACGGTCCTTCATCTCCAGGATCTTCTGCACCTTCGAGCCCAGCGTCAGGAGCTGGACGAGGCGCTCGGTATCAAGCCGCTGCACGTCGGCGTACCAGCCTGTCAGCAGCTCGAAGAGATCGTGCATCTCGCGCATGCGCTCTTGTGCATGACGCTCCTCGGGACTGGCCGGCTCCTGCATGAGCACCTCACGCAGGAGAGACATGGTCGGGTCGATCTCCCGCTTCTTGCGCTCCTCAACCAGCGTGCGGACGATCTGCCAGATGTCGTCGGGCGTCGCAAAGTAGTCGCGCCGGTCGCCCGGCTTGTGCTGCAGCCGGACAAGGTTCCAAGCCTGGAGTTCCTTGAGCCCCATGCTCACGTTCGAGCGCGAGACGCCAAGCCGCTCGACAATGTCCTCGGCGTTCAGCGGCGCCTTGGAGAGATACAGCAGGGCATAGATCTGGCCGACAGTCCGGTTGATGCCCCAACGGGAGCCCATCTCACCGAAATGCAGGACGAAGGTTTGGACGAGGGGAGGGAGATTCATATCAAACCGACATTTCAGAATTTACTGAAATATCGGATGCTGATTGATCCACGTCAAGTCGGCAGAGCCAGCTGGGGCGAGGGGTCGGACAAAATGTCCAAGGCGCCGTCGAGTGCCGGACCCGTTGGTTCTGACGCGTTCGGGGGTGAGGATTGGACTTGCGTCAGCGTGAAGCCGGCGCTGAGGGCGAGCCTCGGCGGGTGAGCAGATTGCGGGCTTGAACCGCGAGACGCTGCACTTCGCTAGGGGGTGAGACTGCACGCAGTCCGATGACAATGCGTGGCCTGGGGCCCATCATCGTTGCGGCCTTGAGGCCGCCAACCCACCCCGGCGACCTCGGCAGGAGGAAGCCGGGGTAGGGAACATGGACGTCGCTCGATCAGTTCATGGCGATGGAAGCCTTTCCGATGATGTCGGCCCACCGCCCGGATTCGGACTTCATCATGGCGGCGAATTCCTCAGGGCTGTTGCCGATCGGCTCTGCACCCTCGTTCTCGAGTCTCTCACGCACGACGCCGTTCTTGATCGTCTCGACCGTTGCTTTCCTGATCTTGTCGGCGATGTCCTTCGGCGTGCCTTTTGGGACGGCAAAGCCGTACCAAGCTGTAGCCTCGTAATTCGGCCACCCGCTTTCCGCAACGGATGGCACGTCAGGGAACTTCTTGGCGCGGGACTTGGATGTCACCGCAAGAACGCGGGCGTCTGCGCTTTCGATCAGTCCGAGGACGGATGGAACCGTCGTTACCATGAAGTCCATGCGGCCGCCGAGGAAGTCGTTCAGCGCAGGGCCGGCTCCTTTATAGGGTACGTGAACTGCCTCGAACTTGGCCTCCTGCGCGAGGAGTACCGTCGCCAAGTGGCTCGCCGAGCCGTTGCCTGCAGAACCATATGTCAGCTTGCCGGGATTCTTCTGAGCGTAATCGATCAGCTCCTTGATCGTCCTGTAGGGGGAGTTTTTGGGTACGACCACCACCAGCGGGGCCGCCGTGATCAAGGTGAGCGGGTCGAAGGCCGTCAGGGGATCGATCTTGACGTTCTTGAACAGATGGGGATTGACCACCATCGGACCCTGGTTCGCCATCAGGACCGTGTAGCCATCCGGTGCGGCATTTGCCGCCTGCTGGGTGGCAATGTTCCCGCCGGCCGAGCCGTTGTTCTCGACGACGAAGCTTTGTCCCAGCTTTTCGCCAACGCCCTGCGCGACAAGGCGGGCGATGGCATCCGTCCCGCCGCCGGCAGCATAGGGGACGACGAGCTTCATCGGACGCGACGGGAACGTGTCCTGCGCGGTTGCACCGCTAAGGGGTAGCGTAATCGTGGTCATTGCGGCCAGGGCGGCGCAGCAAAGCAGTCGGCGTGTCATGGTCATGAGCGTTTTCTCCTCTTTGTTGTATTCCTTCCAGGGGCGCGAAGACAGCGCTTGCCGGGACGATGATCTTGCCCTCGAAGATCCTGCGGGCGGTGCGGACAAGGCTTGCCCGCGAGATGTGCCCTGAAGTGTCGATGCTCAGGTCGATCTCGGTCCGGCCGCTTGGGTGCTCGAGGTGCACCAATGACGAGAGTTCGGGGTCGGCGAGATCGTGGGCGATGCTGCCTGGCAGCCGACATGCCGCCGCGATGCACAGGGCTCCCGTGACCGCATGGCCTTTGTGACAGCGCTTGGAGTTCATGAAGTAGCGCGAGGTGATCGTCCCGCCGTGGCGCGCAGGGGACAGGATCCCGACTTTGGGCACGACGCTGTCGGACACATCCCCGAGGCCCATGCGCAGCCCTGCCTCCAGGCGAATGGCTTCCAGACGCACCAAGAGATCGGCGTTGGCTTCAAGTTCGTCCGGCGTTTCTTCGCCGGCCAGGCCGAGGTCGCTTGCGCGCAGGAGGACCATCGGCGTCGCATAATCGACGAGAGTCACAGGCGTGTTGTCGATGAACTCTCTGACATGCCCCGTCGGCAGGAGCACGCCGGTCTTCGAGCCTAGCGCATCAAGGAACGTCAGCTTGACGGGTGCTGCCGTGCCTGGAACGCCGTCGATGGCGGTCTCACCCTCGTAATCCACCAAGCCGGAAGGGGTTTGAACCACAGCCTCAACGGTGGTCGCTGTATTGCGGTTGAAAATCCGGACAGTGGTTTCGCCGATCTGGGCCGGCACCAGTCCGGCCTCGATGGCAAAGGGACCGACGGCGGACAGCATGTTGCCGCAGTTCGGGCTGAAATCCACATAGGCGCGATCCGTCGCAACCTGCGCGAACAGGTAGTCGACATCCGCTCCCGGTCGTGACGAGGGGGCGACGATCGCGACCTTGCTGGTCATCGGATTGCCGCCGCCGATGCCGTTCACCTGGAGCACGTGGGGGGAGCCCATGGCGGCGAGCAGGAGGCGGTCTCGCTCCTTCGGATCATCGGGCAGATCCGCCTCAAGGAAGAACGGTCCCCGCGACGTCCCACCCCGCATGAGCACGCAGGGAATCTGAAGGGAACTCTTCTTCGACGTGGCGAGTGAGACTGACACAGCGGCAGGTCCAGGTGAGATTTCTTTGCCGTCCATCCATCTCAGATCTGGAAAACGCTGTGAAATGCAAAGATCGATGCTATTGATGCGCAATGAGCATCAATTTCGAAGCCCTCGATCTGCGGGCCTTCGTTGCCGTCGTGGATCTCGAAGGATTCCACCGGGCAGCCGAGGCGCTGAATCTGTCTCAGCCGGCTTTGAGCCGCCGGATCCAGCGGCTTGAGGCAGCCGTCGGGGCCGCGCTCCTGGAGCGCACGACCCGGCGGGTCGCCCTGACCACCGTCGGACGCGAATTTCTGCCACTCGTGCGTCGCATGCTCGAAGAATTCGATTCATCTCTGTTCGCGATGAGGGACCTTGGGCACCAGCGGGGAGGGCAGATAACGCTCGCCTGCGTACCCACGGCGGCATTCTACTTTCTCCCCTCGGTCATCGCTCGGTTCAAGGAGCAGTACCCGAACATCCGCTTCAGGATCCTCGATCTCTCGGCGAACGAGGGGCTGGAGAGCGTCGCGCGGGGTGAGGTCGAGTTCGGGATCAATCTTCTGGGCGGCTCAGATCCCGAGCTGTCATTTGACCCATTGCTGGAGGATCCTTTCGTTCTGGCCTGCCGACGCGATCACCCGCTGGCTGCACGGCGCTCGCTCACCTGGTCCGATCTCGAAGGAGAGCCGCTCGTCGCTGTCAGCCGGAGCAGCGGCAACCGGATCATGCTGGATGCCGCCCTGGTGCGGGCCGGCGTGCGGCTGAGCTGGTCGTATGAAGTCACCCACCTCTCGACGTCGCTGGGGCTCGTCGAGGCGGGGCTCGGCATCTCGGTGCTGCCGCAGCTCGCTACCCCCCAGGCCGAGCATCCGATCATCGTGACGCGCCCGATCGGCGATCCCGAGGTGTCGCGGACCATCGGCGTTGTCAGGCGGCGCGGCGGTCGCCTGGCGCCCGCTGCCGAACGCTTTCTTGAGATGATCCTCGGCACATGGAAGAGTTCATGATAGGCCGGGGACGGAGCGCATCACTGCCGGCGAGCGGGAGGAGGTAAGCGGTCCTTCGCCGAATTTTTTCCTCGGACGGCCAGAGTGCAGTGCCACCCGGGGTCAGTGCAGAATCGGCTCGAGCGGTATGGACAAGAGGATGTTGCCGGACGGATCCGCCACATCGAGCCGCCAGCCCTTCCACGACGCGCCGAGTTGGGTCGACTGGGCGCGGATGTCCTCGATGGCTTGCAAGGCGAATTCGTGGGCCGTTTCAAGGTCGAGGATCTCAACACCCGTATCGTCCGAAATGATCTCGTCACTGTTCACCAGATGAAAGTAGCAGCGCATCCACTGTCCATCATTTCGACAGGCGCAAGGCCACCCGCCAAGCCCGGATCCCCGCGCTATCAGGGGATAAAGATCCCCTCCGGAGAATGTAGTTCCGGCTTGGCCTGAGCCAATTGAACGACATGGTGAGAGGTCCAAAGGGAATAAACCTGCCGGCCCTCCGTTATCCATCGTTCCGGTAATGGTGAGATCAGGGAGGTCCTATGAGCGAGCAGGATCTTTACATCATCTGCCCGTCTGGAGAGGGCTGGGCCGTACGTCTCGCCGACGAGACTCTCGGCCGGTTCGATGAACGGCCGAAGGCCCTTGAGGCGGCTGTCGTGGTGGCTGAGGCTTCAGCTCGTCTCGGGAAGATCTCAGGCGTCGTGCTGGAAGAGGGTGACGAACGAACCTTGGTCTGGGAGGCCGGTCGGGACGCATATTCGAGACTGCTGTGAGCGACGCTACCCTACGCCTGCGGCTCGTTGCGGTCGCACTCGTGTGGCGGAGGCGTCTGGGTCCAGACTTCGGCCGCGAGAGCAAGCATCATTTCGACAGCCTCTCGCACAGCTTTGTCGCTTGCGCTGACACGGGCACTCTCGAGGATCAAGCCCAGACGTCGCCTGCTCGGCCACGGCAACGCAGCCAGGGTGGTCTCAAGATCCAGCCGCGCGACCGCAGACACACCGGCGCGCTGCGCAATCTCGTCGACTTTGGAGGCAAGGGCGCTCAGGTGACCGGCCACATGACTGGAGGAAAGTTCTGATGCGAGTACTGGCATTGCAGTGAAATGGAACTCAAAGGACCTGCTCCCCAGCCGCTCCCACGAGTCCGTCTAACCGTTCTGCGCGGCCGGCGTTCCCCTAAGAGCCTGTGGATTAAGGGGGATGTCGGCGCCTCATTGTCGCATGATCGGTTCTTGGGCCCAGGCACCGCGAGAAGGCGCCGCCGACCAGAAGCGCCAAGCCGCACCCGCACACCCCGTCCTGCTCAGCCTCGATCATAGGTTCTCCCCCTGATGGGCGGGAGAGATGCCGCGTGTTTTGCAGTGGGATTTTGGGGCGGCCGTCTCAGGCGATGAAAGGGCTTCTCATGGGTTGGATTACTGCCCCTGATCCCAATGGAGCCGACAGGCGCCGAAGCTCGCTCCTTCCGGGCCTGATCGAGTTTCGTCGAATTCAAGGCGAACCCGATGCGCCGGATGCATATCAGCTTAGCGATTTGGGAGGTGACAGGTGCCGGTAAGCCTCCCTACCTCAGTTGAGACGCGATCATTCCTCCCGCTCGCGTCGTTCCCTCTGGAAGGACCTTGGTCCCACCTCGGGCCGCTGGAACCAGCGGCCTTTTTCTTTGACTGTCGGCGAGACATCCTCGTCCGAAGAGCAGGACCGTAGCATTGGAGAGTATCTGAACCAGAATTGGGATTCAGCGCATGGCCTTGGCGGGAACTGAAGCCTTCCCGCTGGCATCAGGAAACCATCGCTGTACGACATCTTTTGCTCAGGATGGGTGTTTCCATTCGGCGCAGGTGTTCCGCAGGCGGCTCTCATGCGAAGCGAAATGGTCACCGCCTCGACGTCGTGACGGTGACCTTGTCGTCAGGATCATTCGGCCGGGTTGAGGCTGGGATCCGCAAGACTGTGCAGGCGGGAGCCGGAAAGGGTCTTTTGTCCGAGAAGCACAGTCGTGAATGCGAGGGCGGCCGCTCCCACCGAGACCCAGAAGCCATTGGTTGGTCCATAGGTGTCGACCACCCAGCCCGACGCGAAGGATCCCAGCGCCATTCCGATGCCGATGCCTGTCATCACCCATGTGATGCCCTCCGTGAGCATAGCGGCGGGAACTCGTTGCTCGATCAGACCAAAGGCAGTGATAAAGGTCGGCGAGATGGCGATGCCGCTGAAGAAGACCGCCAGGGCCAGCATGGGCACCGTACCGACAAAGGGCAGCGGCCAAGCGGTTGCGGCCAGAACAGCGAGCGCGATGGCGAGCTGGTGCTGCAGGGCCATCTTCAGGTTCAGCGCGCCGACGATCAGGCCAATGACGAACGAGCCCACCGCATAGACGCCGATCACGAGACTGGCAGCTCCAGGCTGGCCGAGATGTTGAGTAATGGCGACTGCGCTCACTTCAGCGGTCGCGAAAGTCGCCCCAACGAACACCAAGGCGAGGGTAACAATCTGAACCGGCCGCTGCCGAATGGCGGATCCACTCGATATTTCATTGCCCGATCGCACCCGAGGTTCAGTCGAGCGTTGGACGACGAATGCCGTGGCGCCCAGCGCCAGGAAAAGCGTGTTGGCCAGCAGGCCTGCCTCTGGGAACAGAGCAACGCTGAGGCCGACCGAGATCGAGGCGCCGGCGATGTAGACCAACTCATCGGCCGCAGACTCGAAGGCGAAAGCGGTGTTCAATTCCGGCCTGTCGCGGAAGAGTTCGCTCCAGCGCGCCCGCACCATGGCCGGAAAACTGGGCATCAGCGCGGCCAAGAGGGCCGACGCATACAGGGTCCAGACTGGCCAGCTCTGGTTGGCCGCCAGGATCAGCAGGACGAATGCGACGGTTGCAATCGCTGTGGTGGGTACCAGGACACGTGTCTGCCCCAGACGATCGACCGCCCGGGAGATCTGGGGGGAGATCAGGGCATTGGCGAGCGCGAAAACCGCCGAAACGGCGCCGGCAAGCCAATATTCCCGGTGCGTCTGGGACAGCATGGCAACGATGCCGATCGGAGCCATGGCGATCGGCATGCGGGCGAGAAAGCCAGCAGCGGCGAAGCCTTTGGCGCCTGGAGCCCGGAAAATCTCTGCGTAGGGGTTCGACATATCCATCCGTCCTCGATGCTGGAGGGGACGCCACGAACAAATTTTCATACGTGGCGTATGTGAAATCAGATATGTGCATACGGCGCGTATGTCAATTGACATTCGCTTCGTATGTGAGTAGGTTGAGGAATGGTTCGCAGAACCCGCAGCGACATGATTTCCGAAACCCGCACCAAGCTCCTGGCTGCGGGACGGAAAGCTTTTGCCACATTAGGCTATGCAGATGCCTCCATGGACGACTTCACCGCTGAGGCGGGTCTGACCCGTGGGGCGCTCTATCACCACTTCGGTGACAAGAAGGGCCTGTTCCAGGCTGTCGTCTCCCAGATCGACGCTGAGATGACCGAACGGCTCAGGCAGCGCGCGGCTCAGGCTCCCAATCGCTGGGAGAGCTTCATCGAAGAGGGCATCGGCTATATCGAGATGGCGCTCGAGCCGGAAATCCAGCGCATCGTTCTGCGCGACGGTCCGGCGGTGCTCGGCGACCCGTCGTCGTGGCCCAGTGCCGACGGCTGCATTGCGGCTATAAGGGCAAGCTTGGAAGCGCTGCAGGCGGACGGCATCATTCGCGACGTCGATCCTGAGGCGACGGCACGCATGATCACGGGAGCCTCGTGCTACGCAGCCCAGTGGATCGCCAATTCTGACGATCAGCTTGCCACCTCACGCCGTGCCACCGCCGCGTATCGACGGCTCCTTGAAGGATTGCTGCGAACCGATGCCAAGGCGTCAGTCACTGGCCCTACCCATGGCATTGTCATGGAAGTCACCGATACCTTAACTCAAGGGTGACGCGGATCGAGCTGTCCGCAAGGAATGGTGAAACCGATCCTTCCGTTTATACCCGCCGCTTCCCGGTTGAAGTGATCAGCGGCGCCATCTGCATTTGTTTCCGATTTCGTATCGGAGCCTAAGCGGGTATAGCCGCGACACCGAGGCTGCGTGATCCTGAGCTGACCCAGGACCGATGCATCGCCCTCGCACGGATTCAACGATGCTTTCCCGCTGCTTGATCGCTGCGCAAGATACAAACTACGGTCTCATCCCCGCACTGGATTTGCGACGGAACTGGCCAGGTTCACTCCGCTGAAGGATTCTCCCGGCTCCTGACCGAGATGCTTCCTCAACATGCCGTGGGTCCGTTCAAGTTCCTGCGCCAAGTGTTTCACCTGCTCTGCTCCGCTTCGGGCGAGCTCGGCGCTCGTGATGCGTCGCCAGCTGACGCAGATATCGTGGATTGTCCTCGCTCCCACATTGGCAGATGCGCTCTGCAGGCCGTGAGCTTCAAGGCGGAACCGATGGGAGTCGCATGAGGCTGCTGCATCCCGCATCTCGCCGATGAGATGCTCGGCATCGGAAAAGAACTCCTCCACCAGACTGAGAACGAACTCTCTTCCACCCAGTTGCTCCAGTTCCATGAGCACGGTTTCGTCAATGGCTGACGAAGAAGCGGCCATAGAGGCAGCCGGAACTGAGGTGTGCTCGACGGGCACCTGAGCGGGAGGCGAGACGATATATTCCTCGATCGCCTTGAGAAGCGCTGCAGGTTGCACGGGTTTGGTCAGGCAGGCATCCATGCCGGCTGCAAGCGCCTCCGCGGCAACTTCCGGCGTCACGTCGGCCGTCAGGGCGAAAATCGGCGTGCGGGCTTCCTTGGACTCCATGAACCGGAACAGCTTCGCAGCCTCGATGCCGGTCATGACTGGCATGTTGACGTCCAGGATGGCCAGATCGAACCGCTCCTCCTCCAGCGCGCTGAGGGCGTCCTCTCCGTTCGCGACGCAGCGAGCCGTGTGCCCGCCGCGCTCCAGAATTTTCGAGATCACCAATCGGTTCGTCGCATTGTCGTCCGCTACGAGGATCGAGAGAGGACGCGATGCGCGGGGGAGTTCGATCCCACTCGGCTCGCTCCACATCGCTTGAGCCCAGGATGTCTGCGCGGCTGCAGCAACCGCGGCGGTTCGAGCCTCATCTTGTGTGAATCCGAGCGGCAGGATGCTGCTCGCCACATGCATCAAGCCGGATGTCGGGAGAGCGAGCGACGTGTCGGGACGTATCACAACGGGAGGAACGGTGAGGTCTGCGTTCCCGAGTGCTGCAGCGAGGGCATCATCAGGCAGGTCGATATAGTAGAACAGCACGGTTCGGCGATTGCCGTCCCGGCTCACCCACTCGTTCCCCTCAGACAATGTTTGAACGACTGGGACATCGGCTCCACTATTGAGCCGCGGCGCGATCGCTTGGGCAATGTTGGGGTCGGAGCAAACCAGAACCGGTTGGATCGGCCGGGATAGCTGGCGGCCGGATGTCTCCCGATCCGCGCTTCTCATCGGGATGGTGAACCAGAAGCAACTGCCGTGGCCCTCTCTGCTGTCGACTCCAATCTCGCCGCCTAGCGCTTCGACGAGTTGCCGGCAGATGGAGAGACCGAGCCCGGTTCCACCGAACCGGTTGATGATGGTTTCATCCGCCTGAGTGAAGCTCTCGAAGATCTTTTCGCGTGCGTGTGGAGCAATGCCGATCCCGGTGTCGGATACGACAAAGCGAACGAACGCGTTTTTGCTCTCCATCACCGGCTGTGCGGCGAGCGTGACGTATCCCTTGTCGGTGAATTTGATCGCGTTGCCGAGAAGGTTCAGCAGGACTTCCTCAAGATGATACTTCGGTCCGTGAAGCTGCAGCGGCGTTTGAGGGGCGATATGGATCGTCAGGCGAAGATTTTTTTGCTGAGCCTGGGTGAGAACCATGGCGCGGGCGGTGGAAAGAACCTCCATTAAGTCGAAATCAACCTGCTCGATCGGCATCTTTCCCGCTTCGATGCGAGAAAGACTCAAGATGCTGTTGATCTGCCTCAGCAGAGCCTCGCCGGCGGAAGCGATCGTTCGAACGATTCCACGCTGCTCCTCATCGAGGCTCGTCCCCGACATGAGGCTCGAGAGGCCGATGATCGCGCTCAGCGGCGTCCTCAGCTCGTGGCTGACACTGGCGAGAAACAGCGTCTTCGCGCGATTTGCCGCCTCCGCCTGCGCCTTGGCGTTTGAGAGCTTGCGGATGAGCGTACTCGCATAGAGGGGCAATACAATAAGGCTCAGCAGCAGAGTTGCCGAGAGATAGATGTCATCGTGCCATCGGGGAGTCGTGTAGATCACCGCCGTAAAACATACGACCGAGACGCCGAGTGCAATATACAGGAACCGGACGCCAAAGCGGAACCCGTTTCCAAATGTGATCCATAGATAGAGCAAATAAAGGACAGAGGATGTCTCGCCGACGTAGTGGAGCTGAACGGACGCGGTGGCGAGATCGCTGACGATTGCGATGATCCGTCGGATCGTGGACTGATAAGGCCTGACGAGAATATGGATGAAGATCCCGATCGAGATGAATGCGAATATCGTCGCGGCAATCAGCGCCTCGCGCGGCACGGAGGGATTGATCCAGAAAGTATAGGCTGCGATCAGGCTCAAAAAGATGAGCCTGTTCAGGCTCATCTCATGCTCATGATCGGGGCTGTTCTTCAGGCGTGATAGGATCTTGGCTATCACGAACTATGCACCTTTTTCGGCGTTACGTTCTGTTTCGGCAGGAGGTACCGAGGGTTCTCCCTGAGCAATGTCTCGAAGACATCAGACGGAACGGGGCGACTGAACAGGTAGCCTTGGGCCTCGTCGCAGTCGTAATTGAGCAGGCATGCGAGTTGAGGATTGGTTTCGACGCCCTCGGCAACCACTTTCAGCTCAAGGCTCTGAGCCAGGGAGATGATCGTCCTGACAATCGCTTCGTCGCGGCTTCCCGCCAAGAGGCTTGAGATGAACGACCGATCGATCTTCAGCGTATCGACAGCGAAATTCTTCAGGTAGCTGAGCGACGAAAAGCCGACTCCGAAATCGTCGATCGCGATCCGAACCCCGATCTTCTTGAGCCTCTGAAGGACCTCCTTGGTTCGTTCGACATCCTTAAGGAGGCTGCCCTCGGTGAGCTCGAGCTCAAGGAACTCTGGATTCAGCCCAGTCACCTTGAGGGCGTCATCAACAAGCTGGACGATATCCTGGCGAAGAAACTGCACAGGCGACAGGTTGACCGAGATTCCGATTGGACCATGTCCGAGGCTCTGCCACGCCACGGCCTGAGCGCAGGCCTGTTTGAGAACCCAGGCACCGATCTCATTGATTAATCCCGTTTCCTCCGCAATGTCGATGAATGCGTTGGGAGCCGTGAGGCCGAATTCTGGCCTGTTCCATCTCAGGAGCGCTTCCGCCCCAGCTATCGATCCTGTCTCAAGATTGATTTGGGGCTGATAGTGAAGCTCGAACTGCTCTTGAACCACCGCCTTGCGTAGATCGGTCTCCAGACCGATGTTGTTCCAGGAGATGCTGTCCATCTCGGACGAGTAGAAGCGCAGCGTGTTCCTGCCCTCAGCCTTGGCGCGGTACATGGAAAGATCGGCATATCGTAGGAGCTTTTCGGCATCCTGGCTGTCGCGGGGAGCCAACGTGATCCCGATCGTGCAGCCTATTCTGATCTCAGTCTCTTCGAGAAGGAACGGTGCCGATAGGGAGTTGATGATCTTGCGCGCGAGGTCTTCGGCACCGTCCGGAGATTTGATGTTCGCCTGTACGACGACGAACTCGTCACCGGACATTCGCGCCACCAGGTCGTCGCTCGAAACGGTTCCGAGGAGCCGGCTGGTCACCAGTTGCAGCATGCGATCACCCCCGGCGTGGCCGAAGGCATCATTGACAGCCTTGAACCGATCGAGATCGATGAGGAGGATCGCGAACTGGGTTTGTGCGCTGGAGAGTTCCTGCTGGATCCAGTCGTAGAGCATTCGCCGGTTGGGAAGATCAGTCAGTGTGTCGTGAAGCGCAATATGACGCAGGGTGCTTTCGGCCTGCTTTCGCTCGGTGATATCGACCGACGTCGTCAGAACGCTTGTCTCAGTGCCTGAAAATGCCCGCATGGACGTCTTGGTCGTCAGGAAGACACGCTGGGCCCCTGCCGGATCGGTAACGCTTTCCTCGAAACTCACGGAGCTCCTCTGGTCCGTGACGATGGATCTGTGAACCTGGCGGCTGAATTCCGGCTTGTTGCTCCGCAGGACATCGCTCAGCAGCTTTCCCGTCAGGGACTCTGGAGTGGAATTAACGAAGTCGGCGAAATGGGCGTTTACGAAGACGATGCGGCTGTCCTTGTCGGCTGCGCTGATCAATGCCGGGACGGTATCGATTACCTGGGCAAGGGCTTCCCGGCTGCTTCGGACCAGTTCCTCCTGAGAGCGTTCGCTGATGCGAAGTTGCTGCTCGAGGGCCTGGGCGCGTCCTTTGATCTGCTGCTGCTGACGCTGCAGTTTGAGAAGATTGCGGGCCCGGGTGACGAATTCATAATGATCGACGGGAGATCGCAGGAAGTCTGTAGCTCCCGCTTCCAGGGCGCGAAGCCGGAAGGCTCTGTCGTCGTAGGCAGTAATGACAATGATCGGAACATCAATGCCGTTGGTACTGGCCCGAACATGCTTGGTAAATTCCGCTCCATCCATGCCGGGCATTCGAAAGTCGGTGACGATCAGATCGGGGGCGTTGCCCTGGAGCCATTCGAGAGCCTCTACCGGCGACGCGAAGGCATGCACGACCGCGCCGTCTTCGATCTTCTGAGCGAGTCGGGAATAGATGTTGCGGTTGGTGCTTTTATCGTCGAGGATCAGAATAACTGCCATGTGTTGCCCCCGGCACCCCTTGGTCTGACAGCGTGATCTTTGCTTTGAAGTCGCTGAATCGGCCCAGGAATCAACGAAGGCATCAGATCTTTTCGGGCTGACATTCCGTAAGTCGTGCGGACTCTCCTAATGCAAGTGCCGTTTTGCCCTTCTTATGAGCCCCTCTGTTCGTTCGCAGGTCATCGTCATAGTATCTCGTTACTTTATTCTGGAAGATTCTTATGATATTACCATTGAACATACTAATCATATCTCGATGACGTAGGGAATATATCCCGTCTTCTTTTCACTCTTGTGAACTTGGTTAACTTATTTTTTTCGACCGCAAGAAATAAGAGCCTTTGGGCACTACGTGTTCAGGATGCGGCTATTGAATCAATTCGATGAGTGGCGCCTCTCATTAACCAAGTCGCCCGACAAATCTTCCTAGGTACTATCCGACAGGCCGTTAAGGGATCATTATCCTTAAGGAAGGTTGCCCCCGACAGGTGTGCACCGCTCAGCGGCGAGATGAAGCTCGCCGTGCTGATAATTTCTCTATGATGGAGAGCAGGATGCGATCCCCATTGGTCAAAGCCAATGACCAACCCCTTTCCGACGCTAAATCCGTTGAAGATTTTGAAATACCGACCCCAGCGTCTCCCGCTGCGACGCCTGCATCCGGACCTGTGCATTCAGACCCGACAAAGCTAGTTCTGCCTCATATCGACGTTAAACTTGACTTTGCACAGAAAGTATATTGGGCGGCAATGCGCCCGAGCCGACACTCTATGATAACAATAGAGCTCCTAAAGGACATGATGTGCGTACAGGAATCCGTGCGTGCAATCATGGCAGAGGGAAACCGCGAGCAATGTCAGCACCTGGAATACTTCGTTGCCGCATCTCAGACGCCCGGCGTATATAACTTCGGCGGAAACTTGACTTACTTTGCCGATTGCATCCGGCGCAGGGATCGCGACAGCCTGCGGGAATACGCCTATGCCTGCATCGATGTGGTTTATGGAAATGCGATGGCCTTCCATACGCCGCTGATCACGATTGCGCTGGTGCAAGGCGATGCGCTGGGCGGCGGGTTCGAATGCGCGCTCTCGTTTGACGTTCTTGTCGCTGAGAAGAGCGCTAAAATGGGTCTGCCGGAGGTGCTGTTCAATCTGTTTCCTGGAATGGGGGCATACAGCTTCCTGTCACGCAAAATTGGTATGGCGCCCGCCGAGAAGCTCATCATGAGCGGCAAGGTCTACACCGCTGAAGAACTCCATCATCTCGGTGTAGTCGATGTGCTTGCTGAAGACGGCCAGGGAGAGAACGCGGTGCGGGATTATATCGGACGCAACAGACGCAAGCACAATGCTCACAGGGCTATCTATCTCTCGAAGAGGCGGATCAATCCGCTGAAGTATGAGGAACTCCAGGACATTGTCGAAATCTGGCTGGACGCTGCAATGAGGCTGGAGGAGCACGATTTGCGGAAGATGACCCGGCTCGCGGCTGCGCAGGAGCGGCGAATGGTTAGGCAGGATTAGCGTCGTGTCGCGGGCATTTCGATAATTTGACACTCCTACACTTCCGACGAGACCAGAAGGATAGGGTGCTCAAGGAGCACCGTTTTAGGGGATGTCACGCCTATTTCGGCGCCGTGCGCAATCCCCGCAAGCTCTGTCATTCGAAGAGGGCGCGACCACTCAAACGAACCCTGAGCTGATGGACGGCGGGACGTGAATGGCTGTTGGCCCCGGTGCAAATCCTGGAGCAAGTCAAGAGGCTGCAGGATGTCCACTGATATGCGTGCTCGCATAGATCCTGCGGGCGAGACCCGTCAGAAGCAGCAGCGTGACTGAAGCCACGGCGCAACAAGTTGCAAAGCCAAGCGAGAATCCGGTTCGGGCTACTCCGAGCCACGCCGGTGCGGCTTCGCCCATAGTCTTTGCAGTTTCAACCGCACCGGCAAGCGTCGAGGAGACCGCCAACTGCTGAGCGGAGTTGAGCCCGCTCAAGTCTGCGCCGCCCATCGTCATACGGTAAACAAGCGTTCCAAGGCTTCCGAGAAGAGCTACGCCGAGCGCTCCACCGAACTCCGCGCTTGTTTCGGAGATCGCAGAGGCGGAGCCTGCCTGCTCCGGTGGCGCGGCGCCCACGATCAGGCCGGTCGTGGTGAGGATAACCGGCACGAAACCCAGACCAATCAGCATGCTCGCGCCGAGGACACAGACCAGGCTTTCAGCGTAGGCAGCGGCGGCCATCACCGATGTGCCGACGGCATTGACCAGCAGACCAAGGAGGACAGTTTTGGTCGGCCCAAGATGGTTGATGAATCGGTATGCCTGGAAGGACATGATCGTGAAGACGAGGGCGGACGGCACAGACCACAAGGCAGCTTCAAGCGGTGACAGGCCAAGGACCAGCTGCAGAAACAGGTTCTGAAACAGGAAAACACCGAACACGAAAAAGACCCCGGCCAAGTTGACCAAAAGGGACGCGACGAAGGCAGGAATGCGGAACAGGCCGATATCTATCAGCGGATGGGCGAGGCTCTTCTGCCGGCGCACAAATATCACGCCAACCAGCATACCGGCAGCAATCGCGAGCAGCTGGCGTGGTGCGAAACCATCCGCTGCCATATGTTTGAAGCCGTAGATAATCGGCAGCACGGTTGCAAGGGACAGGACTACACTTGGCAGATCAAGTCCTCCGCCGTCCTCGTTCTTGTACTCTGGCAGCAGGAAGGGCGCTGCGATCAGCAGCGCGAGCATGACCGGTATATTGATCAGGAAAACCGAACCCCAATGGAAGTATTGCAGCAGCACCCCGCCGAGTAGGGGCCCCACCAACCCGCCTAAGGCGAAGGCGGTTCCCCAAATGCTGATCGCCCGGGTACGCTCGGACTCGTCCTGAAAGAGGCTGACCACCAGAGACAGGGTCGAGGGCGCAATTGTTGCACCGGCAATACCAAGCAACGCGCGGGCGATAATGAGCTGCTGAGCTGTGCTTGCAAATGCCGCGAGTGTAGACGCCAGGCCGAAGGCGAACGCACCAATGAGCAGTACACGCCTGCGGCCGATCCGATCGCCAAGCGTACCCATCGTCACGAGGAAGCCCGCGACCATGAATCCGTAAATATCGTTGATCCATAAAAGTTCGGAGGCTGTCGGATTGAGATCTGTGACGATAGCCGGCATCGCGAGAAAGAGAACCGACAGATCCATTGAGTAGACCAGACAGGCCGTTGAAAGGATGCAGAGGCCGATCCATTCACGACGTCCAGCAAGCGGCTTGGATATTCCTGTTGTCTTTTCTTGCATTTGACCAGGACTCACCTTCGCAGAGCACGCAATGTCTCTCCATCGCGCAGATTTGGCAAGCTCAAGGTACTCTAGATGCAAGGATCCAGTGCGGCGCCGGTGCTTAAAGGCCTGGAATCTCGGTCTACCGCGCCGACTGGTCTTTCGAGGTGCAAGGGATGTTGGGGATGTTCAGTCCACAGCCCTAAAACCCTTGGGCAGGAACCATCCATGCTGTGCGGGTCAGACGAGTTTGATGTCCACACTGATCAGCTCGTGGTCCGAGATCGCTGTTCCCTCCGTGTCGACAGCGCTCCAGGTCCGGCACCCTGTAACCTCGACGCCACGGGCGAAAAGCCAGTCGAGACGATTGAAAGGAGGCGATGGAGTGCCGTCGGGGCGGGTCCGCTGCGTCGCACGTCCGTCGTTGCAGCTGCTCCAGCTGAAGCCTGCTTCCGCCATTTCGTTAAAGAGCGGCTCGAAGTCTCGGGGATCCTCGCAGGCTTCGCGCAGGGCGGCGGGACCGGTCGGAAAAGCGTCTGTGTTCAAGTCGCCGCCGATCACGGCCGGTGCATCACCGATCTCGGTTCGGAGCGCTGCCAGAAGGCGCTGGATCTGAAGCGCCCTGGTCTGCCGCGTGCTCCGACTTTCCAGGTGAAGTGAGACGACCCAAAGGGGATATGGCGCTGACGTGATCCTTGCAGCGATCGCCATGCGCCCACCCAGGCGACGTTGATCGGCGTCGCTGTTGCAAAACCAAGTTCCACCCTCGTCCAATGGGACGACAAATACATCTGAGAGCCGGCTCCGGCTCATGATTGCATTGCCATGCAGGCTGAGCGTGTTGCTCTGCCCAGCATGCCAGCGCATTTCTCGGCTGTCGCCGAGACCCAACTCCACGAACTCGACGGCGAAGGCGAAGCCCTGCTGCAAGGGCTCGGCGAGATCGTGGACGGTATGGCGGTTCCCCGAGCGCGCCATCCCGACGTCCATTTCCGACAGGAGTGTTACATCCGCACCGACAGCTTCCATCAGGCGACGGGTGGCCCGGTCGTACTTACACCGCTCCGCGTTCCAGGCTGCAATCCTGATCGACGATCCGAGCGGAGAAGGCAATGGAGGCTCCGTGAGCTGAATTGCATGCAGGGCGGGGACCCGCGATGCGATCTGATCGTGCGCATTCCGGGTTGCGGGAGCCTGTCGCGCCAGGGCGAGGTCGGAGACGGAAGTGGGCGGGAGGATCGGACAGGTTTGCTTGATGATGTCGCGCATGACGTGTGGAACGGACAATGAATGGTGATGGAAGTACCAGGTTGAAGACATCCTGTTCGTGACAGCCTGATGACATCAGGTCCAATGCCGTCAGGGGAGCGGATGGATGCGGCCGGGCGGCTTTGTCATACTTGCTTCATGCAAATTTTGCCTTGTCGTCACTGAGCGGCCCTATCGAGGCGCGGTCAATGCCAGAGTTCCACGTCACGACTTAAGAGGCAGCACATGAACCGCATTCTTCTCACAGGCGCGACCGCTCTCGCGCTTTTCTTCTCAGGTGCCGCACAGGCGCAGCAGCGAATCAAGGTCGAACTCTGGCAGGGCCTCACAGGTGACCTCGGCAGCGCCGTCGAGGAAGTTTGCCAGCGCTTCAACGAGTCGCAAAAGGAATTCGAGATCTCTTGCCCGACCCAGGGCTCTTACGACGCCGCCGTCCAGAACGCCATCGCGGCGTTCCGCGCCAAGAAGCAGCCGACGATCGTGCAGGTCTTCGATGCCGGCACGCTGGATCTCATGCTCTCCGATGCTTTCGTCCCGGCTCGGAGGCTGATGGAGGAGAACGGCTATAAGATCGACTGGGCCAACTACTTCCCTGGAATCGCCAATTATTACGCCTCGGGGAAGGGCGAGCTCTTCTCCTTCCCCTTCAACTCGTCGACTGCTCTGTTCTACTGGAACAAGGATGCATTCGCGAAGATCGGCAAGTCCGAGGCTCCCAAGACTTGGCAAGAGGTCGAGGCCTCCGCACGGGCGCTGAAGAGCGCCGGCTACGGGTGTCCTATGGCGATCAACCATGACACCTGGACGCTCCTCGAGCAGTTCTCGGCCATCCATGGTCAGCCGATCGCGACCAAGGACAATGGTTACGGCGGCCTCGATGCCGAGCTGGTGATCAACAAGACCAAGTTCGTCGACTACATCAAGTTCATCAAGAAGGGTCTCGACGAGGGGCTGTTCAAGATCAAGCTGCCGGAAACCGGCGCGAACATCGTTCAGGCCTTCGCTTCGGGCGATTGCCAGATGATGATGTCGTCCGTCGCCGATCACGGCACCGTCGGCAAGACCGCCAAGCCCGAGATGCAGTGGTCGGTGGCGATGCTGCCGGTTTTGGAAGGCACCAAGCGCCTCAACTCGCTGGTGGGCGGCGCCTCCCTGTGGGTGCTGAGCGGCAAGTCGAAGGACGAGTATCGCGCTGCGGCAGCCTTCCTGAACTTCATCGCGAAGCCCGAGTCCGAGCTCTTCTGGTCGACCCGTACCGGCTATATCCCGGTCACGAAGACAGGCTTCCAGCACCTCAAGACCCAGGGCTTCTACGACAAGCCTCAGTACAAGGGTCGCGAGCTCGCGCTCGAGTCGCTGACGGCCACCGAGGTCACGCCCTTGAGCCGCGGCATTCGCCTTGGCGGATTCATCCAGATCCGCAAGGAGATGCGAGATGCTCTGGCGGACATTTTCGCCGGCAAGGTCTCTGTCGAGGAAGGCATCAATGCCGGGGTCGAGCGCTCCAACGCAATCCTGCGCCGCTTCGAAAAGACGTACGCGGGCAAGCAGCTGCTCTGACGAGCCAAGCCCTGCTGACTGCCGGCGCACCTCAGGGAGCGCCGGCACATCAATGGTTCGGCCGGATACCTGCTTCGGCCCGGGGATACATCTTCCATGGATCGGCGTGCCGTCTTCAAAACAGCCTGGATCGGGGGCCTCCTGCTGGCTCCACAACTCCTCCTGGTCTTCACGTTCTTCTACTGGCCGACGGGCGCGGCTCTGTTCTGGGCCTTCACCCTGGAGCGGCCCTGGGGCGGAGGCAACGAATTCGCCGGCCTGGACAATTTCCGCATGGTCTTCTCCGATGCGGCGTATTGGGGCGCCGTGTGGCGGAGCATGGTTTTTGCGCTCGGAAGCACGGCTCTCGCCATGGGACTCGCATTGCTCTTCGCGCTCTTCTGCGACCGGCAGCTTCGAGGGTACAAGGCCTACCAGACCATGCTGATCTGGCCCTATGCGGTGGCGGCTCCAGCGGCCGGCGTTGCGTTCCGTTTCCTCTTCGCGCCGGAGGCGGGGGTCTTCGCTGCGCTGAACAAGATCCATCCGGATTTCTGGAACCCATCCGTCAACGGCGTGCATGCGATGATCCTGATCATCGTCGCCTATTCGTGGAAATATCTCGCCTACAACTTCATCTTCTTCCTTGCGGCCCTGCAGTCCATTCCGCGCACCCTCATCGAGGCGTCGGCTATGGACGGATCGGGTCCCCTCCGGCGCATGTGGGACATCCAGTTTCCGCTATTAGCCCCGACACTGTTCTTCCTGTTGGTCATCAACCTCACGGACAGCTTCGTCGATTCCTTCGGGATCATCGATCTGACCACCGGCGGCGGGCCGTCCAAGGCGACGACGCTGATGGTCTACAAGATCTATTTCGACGGCTTCAAGGGCCTCGACTATTCGGGTGCGGCTGCGCAGTCCATCGTCCTGATGCTTCTTGTGATGGCGCTCACCTTCGTTCAGTTCCGCTACATCGAGCGGCGCGTGCACTACCGTTAGGGAGATCATCGATGATCGAGCGGACGCCCGTCCTCAACTTCGTGACGCATGCGGTGCTGTTCATCGGCCTCGCCATCGCGTTCGTCCCCATGTGGCTCGTCTTCGTGGCGGCCACGCTCTCCCTCCAGGAGATCAATACACCGCCCATCAGCCTCATTCCCGGCAGCCACCTCTGGGACAACATCGCGGAGGCCTGGACTCGCGCCGATCTGGGCGTCAAGCTCACGAACAGCCTGATTATGTCCCTGGCCGTCGCTGCGGGAAAGATCGCGATCGCCTCGATCACGGCCTTCGCCATCGTGTTCTTCCGCTTTCCCGGACGAATGGTGGCGTTCTGGCTCATCTTCATCACCCTCATGCTTCCCCTCGAAGTGCGCATCGTTCCAACCTATGCGGTCGCCGCCAACGTGTTCTCGCCCTATCAGGCGATTCTCGACGCGACGGGCCTCTCGTGGCTCTGGCAGCAGCTCACCGGTACGGAACTCGCTCTCGAGTGGAACCTGCTGAATTCCTATACGGGCTTGGTTCTGCCTCTCGTGGCGACGGCTACCGGCACGTTCCTCTACCGGCAATTCTTCCTCACCGTGCCGGAGGAGCTTCTGGAGGCTGCCAAGATGGACGGCGCCGGGCCTATGCGGTTCTTCCGCGAGATCCTGATCCCGCTCTCGATCACCAACATGGCGGCGCTCTTCACCATCATGTTCATCTACGCCTGGAATCAGTATCTCTGGCCGCTTCTCATCGTGACAGACCGTGCCAATCACGGCACGGCCGTCATGGCGCTGCGCCAGCTCATCCCCATGACGGGCGATTCCACGGGCGGTGGCGTTCCCGACTGGAACGTCGCCATGGCGGGCTGCCTCATCGTGGTGGCGCCGGCTCTCCTCATCGTGGCGCTGATGCAACGCTTCTTCGTGCGCGGCCTTATCGCCAGCGACAAGTGACATTTTTTCAAACGGAGGCTTTCACATGGCTGATATCGACATTCGCAATGTCCGCAAGGCCTACGGCAAGAGCGAGGTCGTCCATGGGGTCGATCTTTCGATCCGCTCGGGAGAGTTCGTCGTCGTGCTTGGCCCCTCGGGCTGCGGGAAATCCACTCTTCTGCGCATGATCGCGGGACTTGAAGCCATCACGGCAGGGGAGATCGCAATTGCCGGCCAAGTGGTCAACGAACTGGAGCCGCGCGAACGCGGGTGCGCCATGGTGTTCCAGAACTATGCGCTCTACCCGCATATGACGGTCGCCGAAAACATCGGCTACGGCTTGAAGGTTGCAGGGCTTTCGAAATCCGAGCGCAAGGCCAAGGTTGAAACGGTGGCGAAATCGCTTGGTCTCGCCGATTATCTGGACCGTAAGCCCGGGCAGCTCTCCGGCGGCCAGCGCCAGCGTGTCGCCATGGGCCGCGCCATGATCCGCGAGCCCAAGGTTTTCCTGTTCGACGAACCGCTGTCGAATCTGGACGCGAAGCTTCGCGTGCAGATGCGCATCGAGATCCGCAAGCTTCACAACCGTCTCGGCACCACATCGGTCTTCGTCACGCATGATCAGGTGGAGGCGATGACCCTCGCGGACCGGGTGGTCGTCATGAATGGCGGGAATATCGAGCAGGTCGGAACGCCGGAGGAGATCTATCGCAACCCGGCGAGCCGCTTCGTTGCGAGCTTCATCGGCTCCCCGCCCATGAACCTGTTCGAGGGCAAGGTCTCCGGTCCGGGAGAGGTCGAGGCGAGCGGCGTCGTTCTCTCCGTGCCGCATTCCGGACTGACCGTCGGACAGCCTGTCACCGTGGGCATCCGTCCGGAGGAGGTGGTGCTCGGTGCAGCAGGTTCGAATGCGGCCTCCATCGACGTGGATTTCAGCGAGGAGCTCGGCTCCGTCCGCCTCCTGCATGGTCAGGTGGCGGGGGCCGATTTCGTGATTCAGGTGCCGGCCACGATCGCGGGACCGAAGCTCGGTCGCTTCTCCTTCGAGGTGCCGGCGCGCGCTATCCATCTTTTCGATGCCGTATCCGGCATGCGCATCGATCCCGCGGGTGCCCGCATCCGGGCCGCCGCCTGACCGTCTTTCTCAAGAGGAGCCTACGCAATGTCTCGAAACGTTCTCGGCACCGGCCTCTCGGCCAAGCCCGGCAAGCCGGATCTCAGCGAATTCGCCAGGAACCTCGATCAGGTTCAAAGCTTCGGCGTGGACACCATCGAGCTGCCGACCTATGACCTCGACCTCGTGGTGGGCGGCCGGATCCGCAGGGGCCAGCTCGCTGCCCTGAAAGGCATCTGCGCCGGCCGCGACGTGATCTATACGGTCCATGGTCCCCTGGCGATCAACTTCTTTGATGCGCCGTACCGCAACCAGCGCCATTTCGATGTCCTGCAGGCATCGGTGGAAGTGGCGGCCGAATTCGGCGCCATCCACTACGTCGTGCATTCCGGCCTGATCGGGGTGACGCAGCATGACGGTCTTGAGGAAGCCTATGCCCGGCAACGGGACTGGCTGGCCCGCGCCGGCGATCTCGCCAAGCAGCACAACATCATTCTTTGTGTCGAAAACCTCTTCGGCGGCTATGAAGGCAAGGTCCACGCCGCGAGCCCATCGCGTCTTGCTCGCGAGCTCACCGCCGTCGGCCACAGCCATGTAATGGCTACCTTGGACTTCAGCCACGCCTACCTGAATCTCTCCTTCACCGGAGGTGATCTGGTGTCCGAATGCGCAGCGCTCGCGCCGTTTGCCAAGCATCTGCACGTGCACGATTCCTTCGGCCGTCAAGACGACATCTGGATGTTCACGCAGGGCGAGCGGCTGGCCTACGGCCATGGCGACCTGCATCTTCCGGTGGGCTGGGGCGACATCCCTTGGGAGGCCCTGATGGCTTCCTGCATGTTCCCGGAGGGTGTGGTTTTCAACATCGAACTGCAGGATCGGTATTGGCATTTGGGTCAGGAATGCGTCGACGCCACCAAGGCGCTGGCTGCCAAGGCCAGGACTGCTTTGGCCGCCGCGGCCTGACTTTCCGGGTTTTAGCCCCTAAGGTTGACAGCGCCGCGGCCGATGTGTCGCGGCGCCGTTGCATTCAATCCATCCCTCCGGTTCAGCATCGTTCCCATGTCTCTTCCTCGCTACGCCCTCTACTTCACGCCTCGACCCGAGTCGGATCTTGCCCGGCTTGGTGCAACGATGCTCGGCTACGATTGCGACACGGGTGTCGCAACGGAGCAGCCGCTCCTGCCCGGTCTTCCTCCGGACGAACTCCGCTCCGGAACGGCCGAGCCGCGCCGCTACGGATTTCATGGCACGCTCAAGGCGCCCTTCGTGTTGCGGGAAGACAGTTCCCTCAACGATCTCAGGAGCGTGGTCCGCGGCTTTGCGGCAGAATGGCCCGCTTTCGACGCGGGAACCGTCTCACCGCGCCAGCTTGGCCGCTTCATTGCCCTCACGCCTGACGCACCGTGCGTGGACCTGTCCGTTTTCGCGGCAGAATGCGTTGCGGTCTTCGACCGATTCCGGGCCCCATTGACCGACAAGGACCGGCTGCGCCGCGCAACCCAAAATTTATCTCCACGGCAACAAGCATTGCTGGAACGTTGGGGGTATCCTTACGTGTTCGATCAGTTCCGCTTCCATATGACTCTGACAGGCTCTTTGCCGGAGGAGCGCATCAACCACTGGCTCGATTGTCTCAATGGCTATGTTGGCACGCATCCGCTCGTCATCGATGCGCTGACGCTCCTGGAACAAGAAAATCCATCGGCCCAGTTCCGCGTCGTCGAGCGTTTTGATCTGGAGGGGCGGCGATGAGCACGAAGCAGCTTCGCGAGACGCCTACGGTCGATCCCTCGGCGAGAATCACTGACTGCCGTCTCGGCCGTTACACGGAGGTCGGCGCCAGAACAATCCTGACCGAAACGTCTCTGGGCGATTACTCGTACATTGTGCACGACGGGGAGGTCGCCGGCACCAGTGTCGGCAAATTCTGCTCGATCGCCTCTCACGTGCGCATCAATCCCGGCAACCATCCCATGCAGCGGGCGAGTCAGGCGCATTTCACCTATCGCTCGCGTCAGTACTGGCCGGACGAAGTGGATGATGACGCGTTCTTCGACTGGCGCCGGTCTCATCCGGTCACCATCGGGCATGACGTCTGGATCGGTCATGGCGCCGTCATTCTGCCGGGCCGGACCGTCGGAACAGGGGCTATCGTCGGGGCAGGGGCGATCGTGACCCGGGACGTGGCGCCCTATGCCATTGTGGCCGGAAATCCCGCCCGCGCGATCAAGCGCCGCTTCGACGAGAGCATCGCGGAGAGGCTTCGGGCCTTGGCATGGTGGGATTGGGATCACGAGCGCCTTCGGCGAGCTCTTCCCGATTTTCGAGAACTCTCGGTTGAAGATTTTCTTGAACGTTACGAGGCGCTTTAGAATAGCGGCCCGAGGCCCATGCTTCCGGTGTGGTTGGCGTGCACCTTTGAAAGCGACACCTCGCCTTCTTGCCGAGGGTGTGTTCTCGCGCGCCGCGCCCGGCCGTTACGGCCTAACATTTGTCATGCAAGCGTCGTGTAAAGGTCATTTCGGCTTCATCGGGCAGGGCTAATCGAGCCTCAGAACGCGAGGTATAACCATGCTTGTCATCGAAGACCTGTCGCGACGATTTGGCCAGAAGACTGCTGTCGACCACGTTTCCCTGACGATTGAACGCGGCTCCTTCGTTGGCGTGATTGGCCGCTCCGGGGCCGGCAAGTCGACCCTTCTGCGCCTTGTCAACCGGCTTGTCGATCCCTCCTCGGGACAGGTCGCTTATGATGGGGTGAATGTCACGCATCTGCGTGGCAAGGCCCTGCGGGACTGGCGTGCCCGCTGCGCGATGATATTCCAGCAATTCAACCTTGTCGGGCGTCTCGACGTCATGACCAACGTCCTGATGGGGCGTCTCAGTCAGACGCCCGGCCACCGCTCTCTCCTGAAGCTGTGGAGTGCGGAGGACAAGGCGATGGCCTTGTCCGCCCTCGAGCAGTTCGACATGGCCGGGTTCGCCGCCCAGCGCACGGAGCAGCTGTCCGGCGGGCAGCAGCAGCGTGTCGCCATCGCCCGTGCTCTGGTGCAGCAGCCGGACATCATTCTGGCCGATGAGCCGATCGCCTCGCTCGATCCGCGCAACACACGCCTCGTCATGGATGCGCTGGCCAAGATCAACCGCGAGTACGGGATTACGGTCCTGTGCAACCTCCATTCGCTCGATCTGGCGCGCGCCTATTGCGATCGCCTTGTCGGCATGTCCGCCGGGCGGGTCGTCTTCGACGGCGGCCCTCTGGATCTGACCGACGATGTCAGCCGCGAGCTCTACGGCCTCGAGGCCGGCGACGTCGTTGAAGTCGAGCGCATCGAGAAAAACAGATCCAATCCCGCGGCCGCTTACGCGGCTTGAGGATGGTGCCGCGCCAGAGCGGCCTTTCGCTTCTCACATAGAAACCATGGAGACATCCTACATGTTGACCCGTCGCCTTGTTGTCGGCGCGGTTGCCTCGCTTGTCATGGCGGGAGCGGCCGAAGCCCAGGATTGGAAATCCAAATATTCCGAGATCGTCTATGCCATTATTCCTTCGGAGAATGCATCCGGCGTGACGGACCGCTGGACGCCCTTCGTGAACTACCTGTCGAAGGAGCTGGGCACGAAGGTTACGCTGCGCATTGCCAACGACTACGCTGCCGTCATCGAGGGGCAGCGCTCCGGGAATATTCACATCGCGCAATACGGTCCGTCGTCGTATGCCCGTGCGTACACCACCGGCGCCAAAATCGAGCCCTTCGCCATCGAGAGCAACCTCGACGGCACCAAGGGCTACTATTCGGTCCTGTGGGTGAAAGCGAATTCGCCTTACAAGACGATCGAGGATCTCAAGGGTAAGAACCTCTGCCTCGTCGACCCCAACTCGACGTCCGGCAACAACGTGCCGCGCTTCTCCATGAACAAGATGGGCATCGTTCCCGAGCAGTTCTTCGGCAAGGTCGTTTATGCCGGCAGCCATGAGAATGCCGTTCTGGGGGTGCAGCAGGGTACATGCGATGCCGGCTTCAACTGGTGGAACGACGAGCAGGAGTCGAACCTGCTGCGCATGGCCGCGAAGAGCATGATCAAGGCCGAAGATTTCCGCATGATCTTCAAGTCCGATCAGATCGTGAATTCGCCTTTCGCTTATCTCACCGATCTGCCGACGGATCTGAAGGCGAAGATCAAACAGGCCGTTCTCGACATGCCGAAGAAGGATCCTGAGGCCTTCAAGAAGATCTATGACGGCAAGCAGGGCCCCTGGCAGCCCGTCGATCACAAGGCTTACGAGCCGATCGTCGAACTCAACGCTTTCGTCGACTCACTGCGCAAGAAGTCCTGATCGTCACCATCCCGACGGCAGTCCACTCTCCCGGAGCGGACTGCCCCTTTGCTTTGGTTCCCATGGCCACGTCACTCCCCCGCCTGACCGATGATCGGCTTGCCATTTTGACGCAGGCCTATCACGACGCCGTTCGGGCAAAGCGCGCCCGCTCGCTGGCCTTTGTCGGCCTCACGATCGGCCTGATGCTTCTGTCGGGCTGGGTCGCACAGGTCGACTTGTTCAAGCTGATTGCCAATTTCGGAAACTTTTTCAGCTATTTCGACCGGATCCTGACCTTCGACAGCGGGCCCGTGGTCGGGCAGCGGGTCTGGACGGATCCTGCCGAATGGTTCTGGGGCCTCAAGAAGTGGTCCCTTCTTCTCGCCGACACGATTCTGATCGCCTATCTCGGCACGGCGCTCGGTTCCATCGGGGCTTTTCTGCTGTGCTTTTCCGCCGCCGCCAACCTGATGCCGAGCCCGTGGCTTCGGACCGGTGTGAAGCGCCTTCTCGAATTCTGCCGCACTGTTCCGGAGATCGTTTTCGCGCTGGTCTTCATCATCGCCTTCGGGCTTGGACCCATTCCCGGTGTGCTGGCCATTGCCATCCATACGATGGGCGCTCTCGGGAAGCTCTTTTCTGAGGTGGTCGAGAACATTGACATGAAGTCGGTGGAGGGATCCGTCGCGACCGGTGCCCGCTTCAGCCAGACGGTTCGTTTCGCCGTCGTGCCTCAGGTTTTGTCGAATTTCGCGAGCTACACGCTGCTCCGCTTCGAGATCAACGTGCGGGGTGCTTCCGTCATGGGCTTCGTTGGCGCAGGCGGGATCGGGCAGGACCTGATCGAGGCGATCCGCAAATTTTATTATGCCGACGTCTCGGCTCTCCTTCTCCTCATCATTCTCACCGTCACGGTGATCGATCTGGGCACCGAGCGCCTGCGCCATGCCCTTATCAGCCGCGAGGAACGGCCATGAAGGTTTCGGCTAGGGCTATTCGGGCTGACGTACAGGCGGCGAGGGCACGCCATCCTGAGCTGTTTGCGCCTTCATGGCGACATCGTGCCACCGTCATCGGCATCGTATCACTTCTCTTGGGCCTGTTCGCGTTCGGCTTCTGGCGCCTTGAGTTTTCCTTCCAGAAGGTCCTCTCCGGCCTTGGACAATTGGGCTCGCTCCTCTGGCTCATGCTCCCACCTAATCCGGGAAGCTGGGCGAAGTTCTTCACGTTCCTGAATGCCCTTGCCGAAACCGTCGCCATCGCTTTTCTGGGGACTTTGCTTGCCGCTCTCATCGCATTTCCGATCGGCCTGATCGCTGCGCGGAACACCACGGTCAATCGTCTGGTCCAGTTCGCATCGCGTCGGGTGCTCGACGGCATCCGCGGCATTGATACGTTGATCTGGGCGCTTCTGTGGATCAACGTCGTCGGCCTTGGTCCTTTCGCCGGGGTGCTTGCCATCATGACGAGCGATATCGGCACTTTCGGGAAGTTGTTCTCGGAGGCCATCGAGGCGGCGGACAAGAAGCCCGTCGAGGGAATCGCGTCAACGGGCGGTTCTCGCCTGAACCAAATTCGGTTCGGCATCCTGCCTCAGGTCTTTCCGGTGCTGGCCGGGCAGGTGCTCTACTTCTTCGAATCGAATACCCGCTCCGGCACCATCATCGGAATCGTCGGCGCCGGCGGCATCGGGCTTCATCTGGCCGAGCAGATCCGTACGCTCGAATGGCAAGCGGTGTCTTTCCTGGTGATCATGATCCTCATCATAGTGGCCATCATCGACGCCGTGTCCGCACGGCTGCGTTCCTCGATCATCGGGTCGCCACGGCAGCCGAGCGCCTGACGCGTTTTACTGCTCGATCACGAGGTCGACCCGGTCGGCGCTGAACAGGGATCGTGTGGCCTGAATCCGATGTCTGTATTGGTTGACATTGATGCTATCGACCACGAGGAGGACGCGTCCGGGGGAAAGCTCGAGACGAACGGCTTCTTCGGGACTCGCGATTTTGGCGGAGATGCGGGTCGACAGACGGAAGTAGTCGGAGATTTCGTGTCGCGCATAGGCGCGGGTGAGGGAGCCCAGCTTTCGATAGGTGGCGTCGAATCCGGCAAAACGCGGCAGAGGCAGCCACGTCCTGGCCATCGAAATTGGAACCTCATCTGCCCGATGAAGCGTGATCAACTCGAGAACCGGCGAGCCGAGCGTGACCCCAAGCGCCTCGGCGATCTCCTCGCTCGCAACAGCCTCGGCAGAGCGAATGAGTTCGCCCCTCGCTTCGCGTCCCGCTTTGGCCATGACTTCGGAGAAGCGCGTCTTATGGCCGATGGTGTAGGGCAGGGGCTTGGCCTCCACGAAGGTGCCACCGCCCTGGGTGGCCCGTACGAGCCCTTGCGCCGCGAGAGCAGCCATGGCCCGGCGGACGGTGTGGCGGTTGACTCCGAAACGCTGCGCGAGCTGCGTCTCTCCTGGAAGCCTCTCGCCCGGCTTGAAGAGGCCTTCTGCGATTTCGGCTTCGACTCGGTCGGCGATCTGCCGCCAGGCGGTCAGGCCTGCACCGCGGGCAAGAGGCGTGGAGGCGCTCGGATCGGAATGGGATCTGTCTGTCATCAAAACTTCATTTGATCGTCTTGTCTAGTTGTATATACAAGAGAACAACGCTCCTGCCAATGAGGGATTCGCCCATGGCTTTTACCCCCCAATCCGCTGCTGTCCCGGTCGATGGCTTGGTCGCACGTCGCCGATGGGCCATGGCTCTCTGCGCCGATGCGGAGAGCTCCGATCTGCAAGGTGTTCTCAACCAACTCCGCTACGACGGTGCTGTGGAGGATCTCCGCCGGCCGGGGACGGGCCTCGTCATGGTCCGAGGGCGCATCGGCGGCGACGGCGCTCCGTTCAATTTCGGTGAGGCTACCGTCACACGAGCTGCCGTTCGGCTCGCGAGCGGAGAGATGGGCTTCGCCTATCAACTGGGGCGGGATGCCCAGAAAGCCCGCATGGCTGCCGTTATCGATGCCCTCCTGCAGAACTCCCAATACGGCCAGCAGACGGAGGAGGCACTCCGGCCGATCGAGCTTCGTCTCTCGAATGATCGGACATTGCGGGAGCGTCGCACGGCGGCGACGCGGGTCAATTTCTTCACCATGGTGCGGGGGGAAGACTGATGACGGCCCTCTCTCTTGGTTTTGCCGATCCCGTCGCGGATGCCCAGCGGGTGTTCCGCGCCGTGATGAACGCTCTTGCTTATCCGGGACGTCTTCAATCTTTGCGGAGCGATCTCGATCCGCCCCATCCGCTGACGCCCGAGCTCGCGGCCGTTGCACTTGCTCTCGCCGACCATGAGGCGCCGATTTGGATGGACGCCGAACTTGCAGCCGTACCGGCTGTCGCGGAGTTCCTCCGATTCCACACGGGCGCTGCGGTCGTGAACGATCCGGCCGAGGCTGCCTTCGCGCTCGTCGCCAACCCAGCCTCAGGTCTGCCCATCGAGCGATTCGCTCGCGGGACGGCGGATTATCCGGATCGTTCGACAACCCTCGTGTTCGCCGTGTCGCACCTCTCCAACGCGCCGGGCTGGCTCTTGGAGGGGCCGGGAATCGCGGACCGCGAGAACCTGCTGGCATCGCCTTGGCCCCGCGATCTCGCTGATATCGTCCGCGGGAATCGCTTGCTGTTCCCGCTCGGCCTGGACGTTCTGCTCACTGCGCCGGGCCAGGTTGCTGGCCTGCCGCGCACCACCCGTCTCCTTGAGGAGGTCTGAGCCATGTATGTGGCCGTGAAGGGCGGCGAAGCTGCCATCGAAAACGCTCACCGGCTTCTCGCGCATGAACGGCGCGGCGATCCTTCGGTGCCTGAGCTCTCACCGGAGCAGATATCCGAGCAGATGAGTCTGCTCGTCGACCGGGTGATGACAGAAGGTTCCCTGTACGATCGTCAGCTTGCGGCATTGGCCCTCAAGCAGGCGCGGGGCGACCTGATCGAGGCGGTGTTCCTGGTGCGTGCGTTCCGCACCACGCTCGCGCGCTTCGGCTATTCCGAACCCGTGGACACGGCCCGGATGGAGATCCGGCGGCGCATCTCGGCGACCTACAAGGATCTGCCAGGTGGGCAGGTTCTGGGTCCGACCTTCGATTATACGCACCGACTTCTCGACTTCATGCTCGAAGCCAACGGTGAGGCTCCTCAGGCGCCAGCCGAAGCCGACTTGCCGCCGGAGGAGCGAGGCGCCCCGCGGGTGACCGATCTCCTCGGTGCAGAGGGCCTCATCGAAGCATCGAGCGCGCCGCAAGGGGACGCTCCCGTGGGCGATCTCACCCGTGAGCCGTTGAGCTTTCCCGCTGAGCGGGACCTGCGCTTGCAGGCGCTTGCGCGAGGCGACGAGGGCTTCGTGCTGGCACTCGGATACTCCACCCAACGCGGATACGGCCGCACCCATCCTTTCGTGAGCGAGGTCCGGGTGGGAGAGGTCGTGGTTGAGTTCATCCCTGAGGAACTCGGTTTCGCAGTGCCGCTTGGTCGTCTGACCTTGACGGAATGCCAGATGGTCAACCAGTTCAAAGGGTCCGCCGCGGTGCCGCCCCAGTTCACACGCGGCTATGGTCTTGTCTTCGGCCAGAGCGAACGCAAGGCCATGGCCATGTCGCTCGTCGACCGCAGCTTGCGGGCCCGCGAATTGGGTGAAGACATCGTGGCGCCGGCGCAGGACGAGGAATTCGCGCTCTCGCATGCGGACAACCTGCAGGCCACAGGTTTTGTCGAGCACCTGAAGCTGCCGCATTACGTCGATTTTCAGGCCGAACTCGACCTCGTGCGCCGCATGCGCGCCGAGCACGAGCGCATGCAGGCCCATCCCCTCTCGGAGGCAGCCGAATGAGCACTCGCGTGACAATCGATCCTGGGCCGGAGACGGGCTACAATTTCGCTTATCTCGACGAGCAGACGAAGCGCATGATCCGACGCGCGATCCTGAAAGGCATCGCGATCCCGGGCTATCAGGTGCCCTTCGCCTCGCGTGAGATGCCGATGCCCTATGGCTGGGGCACGGGCGGTGTGCAGCTGACGGCATCGATCCTTGGACAGGACGACGTGCTGAAGGTCATCGACCAGGGCTCCGACGATACCACGAACGCGGTGTCGATCCGCAAATTCTTCGAGCGCACGGCTGGGGTGCGGACGACAACCCATACTCGCGAATCGACGATCATTCAGACCCGTCACCGGATTCCCGAGGAATCTCTCAAGGAAGGGCAGGTGATCGTCTACCAAGTGCCGATTCCGGAGCCCCTTCGCTTTCTGGAGCCGCGGGAGACGGAAACGCGCAAGCTCCATGCGCTCGCCGAATACGGCCTGATGCATGTGAAGCTCTACGAGGACATCGCCCGGCACGGCCACATCGCCACGACCTATGCCTATCCGGTCGAGGTGGCAGGCCGCTATATCATGGATCCGTCTCCCACGCCGAAATTCGACAACCCCAAGATGCACCGGATGGCAGCCCTGCAGCTTTTCGGGGCCGGACGCGAGAAGCGGATCTATGCCGTTCCTCCATACACGGACGTGAAGAGTCTCGACTTCGAGGATCATCCCTTCCGCATCCAGACCTTCAAGGAACCCTGTGCCTTGTGCGGAGCCACCGGCGTCTATCTCGACGAGGTCATCATGGACGACCGCGGCGGGCGCATGTTCGTCTGCTCGGACAGCGACTTCTGCGAGGGGCGCCGGGCCGATGGCCATCATGGCGCCATGCTCGCCGATGCGCCTGCGGCCCTCACCGGAGACAACGACCATGCATGAGATTCCGGACGCTCCGCTTCTGTCCGTAAGCGGCCTGACCAAGTATTACGGCGAGCGAATCGGCTGTACCGATGTTTCGTTCAATCTTTACGAGGGCGAGGTTCTCGCCGTCGTCGGCGAGTCCGGCTCGGGAAAATCGACCCTGCTCAGCCTGCTGTCGACGGAACTGGAGGCCAGCGCTGGTTCGATCCGCTACCGCATGCGCGACGGCATTGTGCGTGATCTGGCCTCACTCAGCGAAGCTGAGCGGCGCCTGCTGCTGCGGACCGACTGGGGCTTCGTGCGCCAGGATTCCACCCAAGGATTGCGCATGAGCGTCTCCGCTGGCGGCAACATCGGCGAGCGGCTGATGTCCGTTGGAGCGCGCCATTACGGGAACATTCGTGACAAGGCCTTGGATTGGCTGGATCGCGTCGAGATCGACCAGAGCCGCATCGACGACATTCCCAAAGCCTTCTCGGGCGGGATGCGGCAGCGCCTCCAGATCGCGCGAAACCTCGTGACCCATCCGCGCCTCGTCTTCATGGACGAGCCGACTTCCGGCCTCGATGTGTCGGTACAGGCACGCCTGCTTGATCTCATCCGCGGCCTGGTGAGCGAGTTCGGTCTGGCCGTCATCATCGTCACGCACGACCTCGCCGTCGCAAGGCTGCTGTCGCATCGGATGATGGTCATGAAGGGTGGCCGGGTGATCGAGGCAGGTTTGACCGATCGTGTCCTCGACGATCCGCACCAGCCCTATACACAGCTCCTTGTCTCCTCTGTCCTGGCAGCCTGACCATGCAACCTCTCGTCCAGCTCGACCGTGTTTCGAAAGCTTTTACCCTGCACCTGCACGAGGGCGTACGCCTCGATGTCGTTTCCGACGTCACCTTCTCGGCGGCCCCCGGGGAGTGCGTCGTGCTCGGGGGCCCGTCCGGAGCCGGCAAGTCGTCTCTCCTCAAGATCGTCTACGGCAACTACAGCTGCGATGCGGGTCAGATCTGGATCCGCGATGGCGGCGACACGATCGATATTGCCGCAGCCGAGCCACGGCGGATCCTGGCGCTGCGCCGCAACGCCATGGGCTATGTGAGCCAGTTCCTGCGGGTCATTCCCCGCGTGGGCGCACTCGAGATCGTCGCTGCCGCCGGTCGCGAGGGCGGGCTCGACCCTGAGACCGCTCACGATCGGGCTCGGGACTACCTGTCGCTCTTGAACGTTCCGGAAAGGCTCTGGTGTCTCCCGCCGGCGACGTTCTCCGGCGGCGAACAGCAGCGTGTCAACATCGCGCGCGGTCTGATCGCGGACAGACCGGTTCTTCTCCTCGACGAGCCGACGGCGTCTCTGGACGCCCGCAACAGGGCCGTGGTCGTGGACCTGATCGAGCGCAAGAAGAAGGCAGGCACCGCCGTCATCGGGATCTTCCACGACGAGGATGTCCGCGACAGGGTCGCAACGCGTGTCGTCGACGTGACGCACTTCGCCGCTAAAGCGGCGTGACAGGGGGCTGAATCGATGACCGACCACATCACTATTCTGCGAAACGCAAATATCATCCTCTCAGACGACGTCCTGCACGGCTGGGCGGCTGTTGAGGATGGCCGCATCATCGACATGGGCGGGGGAAGATCGCCGGAGCGGGGCCTCGATCTCGAGGGTGACTATCTGATCCCCGGGCTGGTCGAACTTCATACGGATCACCTGGAGAGCCATTATGTGCCTCGTCCGAAGGTGCGCTGGCATCCGCTCGGAGCGGTCCTGGCATACGATGCGCAGATCGCATCGTCGGGCATCACGACGGTCTTCGACAGCCTGCGTGCCGGCGTCGATGTCGATGGTGGAGGCCTCGGGGCGGAACTCATCGAGCTGGCGAGCGCCATCGACGAGGCCCGCCGCCACGGCCTGCTCCGCTCCGAGCACCTGACGCATCTGCGCTGCGAGATCCCGTCGCCCGGCGTCGTCGAGATGGTTGAGGACTTCGTGACTCGCTACCCCGTCGGGCTGATATCGCTCATGGACCACACCCCCGGTCAGCGACAGTTCCGCGATTTGGCGAAATACCAGATCTACTACAGCGGCAAGATGGGAAAGTCCTTGGCAGAGTTCGAGGGCATGGTTGCCGAGAAGCAGCGCTCGAACGGCGACCGATCCGCAGTCAACCGCCCAGCCCTCGTGTCCATCGCGAAGAACAGGGGTATTCCTCTGGCGAGTCACGACGACACGACGCTGGAGGAAGTGGAGCAATCCATTCAGGAGGGTGTCGCTCTCGCCGAGTTTCCCACCACGCTGGAAGCGGCCAAGGCAAGCCATGCCGAGGGCATCACTGTCATGATGGGTGCTCCGAACCTCATCAGGGGTGGCTCGCATTCCGGCAACGTCGCGGCGGAAACCCTGGCCCGCGAGGGCGTGCTGGACATCCTGTCCTCCGATTATGTACCCGCAAGCCTACTCATGGCGGCATTCGACCTGCCGCGTCGTGTTCCGCAGATGACCCTGCCCAAGGCCGTTCGGACGGTTACCAAGAACCCCGCTTCAGCCACCGGATTGTCGGATCGGGGCGAGATCGCCATTGGAAAGCGGGCGGATCTGGTGCGCGTGCATATCAAGGGCGAGACCCCGGTCGTCCGCGAGGTCTGGCGCGGCGGCAAGCGGATCATCTGACAATGCTCGGCGGTTTCGTTCTCGTGGTCGGTCCCAGCGGATCCGGTAAGGACACGCTCCTCCAGCTGGCGAGGCAGGAACTCGCGCCCAGCCCGCAGTTCGTGTTCCCGCGTCGATTGGTGACACGTTCCTCGTCCGTTTGGGAGGAGCACGACTCGATCGACCATGCTGCCTTCGAAAAAGGCATGGTCGAGGGCGAGTTTACACTCGCGTGGCGGGCGCATGGCCATGGCTACGCCATACCGGGTCCTTGCCTGAGCCAGACGGCTGAGGGTCGGATCGTCGTCTGCAATGTGTCACGGACAGTGGTCGAACCCGCTCGGGAGCAGCTCCCCAACGTGTCGGTCGTGGAGATCACAGCGCCGCGCGAAGTTCTTGCTGCCCGTCTAGCCGGGCGGGGCAGAGGTGACGACGCCGATCTCGGTGCCCGGCTTGAGCGCTCGCGCGAGATGCCTCCTCTTAAGGTCGACCTGTCGATCATGAACGATCAGACTCCACAGGACGGAGCGCGCCGCCTCGTCGAGTTTCTGTATCGCAAGGCCGGGGTCCCGCACGAGATCTGAGGCGATACATGCGGGACGGGCGAGCGGGTTATCGGTCGAGGGATCTCGCACTCCACAGTCCCATGGCTGTAAGCGGCAGGAGATCTCTTCTGAATATCCGGCAAGCGTCCAAGCAAAATGGCGACGGGAACGGGGTGTCGATGCCTACCTGCAATAGGGGAGCGCACTCGTTCCAAATTGCTCATCAGTTCAGACGATCGGAAGTGGCCTAACGGATCCTCAAAGGCGGCCCGTTCCGAGCAGCATGAGAATCATAAGCATCAGGAGACCAAAGCTAATGCTCGGGCGAGAGTCCTGCTCCCGGTTGTAAGGCCAAGCCGGAAGAGCTGCCGTAAACAGCAGGCCAGTGATGATGAGGAGCACGATCCCAATGCTCATGTTGGGTGTCCTGATCTTGGAGACGCAACGAGCCTGGGTAGACTCAAGGCTATTTTGAGCCCAGTTCCATGACATCCATATGACGCCTCGGTCTCTTCGGCTCATGACAGAAAACTCATTCAGCCGCTTGCCGGGTCTACGCAGACATCCATGATGAGCAAGGGACTTCGAGTCCGAGACATATCCATCGACTACAGCCAGATTATGCTTTGCGCCGCTTCTGGCGCAGGTAGTCTATCAGGACGCGCAATTTCAGCGGCACGTTCCTGCGGGTCGGGTAGTAGAGGTAAAACCCGGGAAACGGCGGACAGAACTCTTCGAGAAGCGGGACGAGTTCAGCACGATCAATATAGGGACGGAAGGTCTCTTCCATGCCGAACGTCAGGCCCGCTCCTGCACAGGCCAGGCGGATCATCACCCTCATGTCGTTGGTGGTCACGCGAGGGTTTACCGCCACGTCGAAATCATGTCCGTTCTCAGTGAACTCCCATCGATAGGGCGCAACCCGAGGACTTGGACGCCAGCCGATGCAATGATGTGCTGAAAGATCTCGCGGACGCGCGGGGACACCATGTCGCGCCACGTAGTCAGGGGAGCCCACAACCATCTGACGCTGCTCGTCCGATACAGAGACGGCGATCATGTCCTGTTCGATGACCTCACCAAGCCGCACCCCTGCATCAAAGCCCTCGGCGACGATATCAAACTCTTCGTCGCTGACGGTGATATCGAGGTGGATGTCGGGATAATCCACGAGAAATCCCGCCAACAGCGAGCCGCTCAGGAATCTCTCAGCAATGGAAGAGACCGTTATGCGCAGCATGCCCGTTGGCTGGTGGCGCATCTCGCTGACCGCTTCCATCGCTGTGCCGAGATCATCAAGCGCAGGGCGCACGGCCTGATAGAGCCGCTCTCCAGCCTCGGACAGATGAACGCTGCGGGTCGTGCGCTGAATCAAGGCGACTCCCATCCGCTCCTCCAGCCGCCGAATCGCTTGGCTGACAGCGGAGCGCGTTACGCCCAGCCGTTCGCTCGCAGCCCGGAAACTGCGTGCTTCCGCGACGGTGACGAAAACAGTGATGCCGGCGAGATCCATAGTCATTGGTGACAAAACCTTACCAGTGCGTTCAGGATTGGCAAGTCGATTGCGCAGGCTGATCACATTACCTTCTGCCCATCGGCGTCAGGCCGAGACGGAGTCGAGACTTCGAGTACAGGTTTGGGTGAAAGGAAACAGCTATGTCCGAGATGAAGATCGTGCTGATCACCGGCGCTTCCAGCGGGATCGGCGAAGCCGTGGCCCTTGAGCTTTCCAGGGCCGGCCACGTGGTCGTTGTAGGGGCACGCCGGACGGACCGTCTGCAAGACCTGGTCAGCCGCATCGAGGCGTCCGGCGGCATCGCGCGGGCGCACAGGCTCGATGTGACCCTGCGGGATGACTTTTCCAGGATCGTGTCTACGACGCTCGAGGAGTTCGGGCGTATCGACGTGATCGTCAACAATGCGGGCATCATGCCTCTGTCGCCTCTCAACGCCCTAAAGGTGAACGAGTGGGAGCAGATGGTTGATGTGAACATCAAGGGTGTTCTGAACGGCATAGCCGCCGTGCTGCCTCACATGGAGGCCAAAGGCGCCGGTCACATTATCAATGTCGCGTCCATCGGGGCCCACCGGGTCTCGCCAACGGCTGCGGTCTATTGCGCGACCAAATACGCGGTCTGGGCGATCTCGGATGGCCTTCGGCAAGAGACAGATCGGTTGCGGGTGACGGTGATCTCGCCTGGCGTCGTCACGAGTGAGCTTGCCGAGATCATCTCCGACGAGACCGCACGTGCGGCCATGCGAGAGTTCCGCAAGAATGCCATCGATCCGGACGCCATTGGTCGAGCGATCCGCTATGCCATCGAGCAGCCTCTGGACGTGGACGTGAGCGAAATCGTCGTTCGCCCGACAGCAAGCCCTCACTGAAGGAATCCTTCGATGCCACGAAGCACCCTCGCCCTCGCGCTCGTTGCCGCGATAAGCGCCGCACCATGGGCGCTTGGGCAGCCCACGGACAATGATCAACCCCAACCCAAGGATGCAAGAGAGATGGCAGGTCACCCCTATCTCGGAATGTGGGTCACCAAGGACGGCCACATTCGTCAGGAACTTCTCCCGAACGGCCGTTACGATGAGGCGCGCGGCACCCGCCGGAGCGCCTATCAGGGGCGCTATGAAATTCGCGGCAACACAATCGAATACTGGGATGACACGGGATTCACGGCCGACGGTGAGTTTGTCGACGGCGTACTCCACCACGGTGGAATGCTCTTTTACAAAGAAGGACAGGTGGAACGGCGTCCTTGATCCTTAGGACGATCCCAGTCGAGGGCCTATGCTGATCGACTGGGATCTCGTGGCCGGTGTCGGCATGAAGCTGACTTGAGCCGAATTTCCGCATTCGCTCGGTGAGTGAACGTCTGATCACTCCATCTGCCGCCGCTTGTGGATCCGAAGTAGTCATTCGGCCGTCTCCGGCTTCTTGGCCTTTCCCTTATCGCCAATGCCTATGATGCGCGGATCGACGGTTCTGCAGTCCGTCAGCGCCTTTCTAGGAGGACATAGAGACCGGGCACTGGGCGGCCTGCCTCAAGCCGGATGTTGCTATCCAGAGCCTCCAGGATGTGGAAATCGGTGGCTGTTGTCTTGAGGTGGGCGAGCGAGTGCGCAAACCGGCCGGAGGGCTGCAGGATGAAGCCGTCGCCGGAGGCTAGCTCGATGCTCAAGGCAAAGAGCCCTCCTGGCACCAGGGCGCCGGCCGCTGCGCGCAGGAGCGGCTGGAGATCGCCAAAATAGATCAGAGAATCTGCCGCGAAGACGAGATCGAAGCGGTTCGACGCCATCTCGAGATAGGCGACCGCCTCGGCCTTAACGAGTTCAGTGTATCCGCCTCGCTTCTCCGCCTCGGCCAGCATGCCTGCGGAAATGTCTACCCCGGTCAATGTGGCGCCCAGCGGCTGCAATTCTGCGGCGGCAAGTCCCGTGCCGCAGCCTAGGTCGAGCATGTGCTTGAAGCTGGTCCGATGCCGGGCCACCCGCTGCGCCATCTGGCGCGGAGCGTTATATTGGAGCGTCTGGGTGAGCTTGCTGTCGAATTGGGGCGCGAACTGATCGAAGTAGGTTTCGATGTAGTCCGTGGGAGCCGACGTCATGCTTCGCCCGAGGACGGCGTCGAGCAGATAGCGCCGCACCGGATCGTCGGGCTTTTCGGCAAGCCGTATCTGCCCGATCGCAGCCGCCGCTTCGAGATGGCCGGCGGCGCTGAGAACCGAGAAGGCATCGCGTGTGATGATGTCGAGATCCTCGCGGTCCTCGCCTGCGATCTCGTTGTAGTTTTGAAGGGCTTCCTGAACACGGCCTTCGATCATGGCCTGAAATGTCAGGGCGCGGGCCCGTTTCTGCCGGGTAAGAGCATCAAGCTCCAATGTCAGCCGGGCGGCCGCATCGAAGGCTCTCGCGCAGCCTGCGAAATCGGATGTGATGAAGGACAGGTGGCCAACGGCAAATTGGGCTACGCCGTTGAAAGGATCGATCTCGACGGAGATGCGCAAGGCGGCGAGCGCCTCTTCGTAGTGCTTTTTCCTGAACAGCAGCAGGCCGAGTCCGAGATGAGCAGCAGAAGCTTTCGGATTGAGAGCAATCGTGCGGCGGTAGGCGTCCTCGGCCGTCTCTACGTCGTCCAACCGGTCTCCTACGCTCGCAAGGATCTGCCAGGATTGAGCATTGAGCGGATCGAGTTCCAGGGACTTCCGGATCGCCGCCAGAGCCTGCTCGTCCCGATCCGTAGCGCTGTAGACGCTTGCCAGGTCACGCCACAGGTCAGGATCTTCGGGTATAAGCGAGAGTGCCGCCTCAAACGTCCGGGCCGCCGTATCGAAACGTCCGTTCTCCCAGTGAACGAGACCGAGCTGTCGCAAGGCGGGAGCTGGATGCCCGTGCTGATCGACGATGCGACCGAAATCCGGCAGGCTCGCCTGCAGGTTGGCCACCAGCACCATTGTAACGCCGACGTCGGGGAGTTGGATGTTCGTCATGGAGAAGAGCTCAATGTCATTTCCGCCTAAAACAAGGCCACTTGGTGCAGGAGTAATCGTGCAGGCTTTGCTGAACCTTGCCGGTTGATGCTTTGTGCAGTTGAGGCTCGAAAAATAGCAAAATCGAAGTCTGTAGTCGGTAGGATCTCAGGTCAGAGATGTCGTGTTGCGACAGAGGCTATGGACCGTTGCTTAACGCCTCGCCATTGCGCCGAGTTCGTCGGGAGATCCTTCAGGGAAGGTGGTGCCCAGATAGCTGACGAAAGCAGAGACCTTGCTGCTGAGCAAGCGTCGGGAGCTGTAGAGCACCCAGATCTCCGTGTCCTTCCTGGATGCCTTGCCCCAGGAAACCAGCCTGCCTTCCGCCAAGTCATCGGTCACGAGGGAGCGTGGAAGCAGCGCTGCGCCTGCACCGGCCATAACAGCATCGCGCACCATCGTGAGAGTCCCCAGCCTCAGGATAGGATCGGGACTGAGTGTCAGGCTTTCTGAGCCGTTCACGATCGTCCACTCGTCGTTCTCGCGCGCTGTTGTCAGCACGACCACCCGTACGGGAGAAGCATCCAGTTCCCTCTTTGGCGGCCGTACGAGAGAGGGAGCCGCGACCATCAGAAGCTCGTCACGCAGGAAGCGTTTGCCTACGAGCACTTCGTCGGGATCCGGATTGACCCGGACGACCACGTCGTACCCCTCCTCAATGAGATCGACAGACCGATCCTCGACGGTCACCTCCAGACGCACGTCGGGATAAGCAGCGGCGAAGCCCGCCGCGATGCGCCCCATGGCCAAGTGGGAGAACAGGGACGGCGCGCTTACGCGCAAACGGCCCCTTGGCCGTTCCGTGCCGGATCCGATGTCCTCTGCCACATGGGCGACTTCTGTCAGCAGGACAGTTGTGCGCTCATGCAGGGCGCGGCCTTCCTCCGTCAGCCGGAGGTTGCGCGAGCCCCGCTCGAACAGCCGGACGCCCAGGCTTTCCTCCAGCTCCGCCACGCGCCGCGACAGGGTAGCCTTGGGACGGCCGCTGGCACGGCTGGCTCGTCCGACACCGCCGTGAGTTGCCACGAGGTTGAAGTCTGCGATTGCAAGAAGGTCCATCATTGTTCCGTCAGTGAGACAGCCAGTCCCAATTATGAGCCTATTTGGCTAAATGTGGAACACTTAGCTTGTTGAAGCGAGACGGCACATGGCCGTCCCAGGTAAGGAGCCTCAGCATGACAATATTGGTCGTCGGAAGCACAGGAACCATTGGCAGGCAGGTCGTAGCTGGGCTTGCCCAACAAGGCGCGGACGTTCACGCCCTCGTCCGAGATCCGTCGAAAGCAAACGTTCCAGAGGGGATCACGGTAGTCCGTGGGGACCTGATGGACGTCGAATCAATGCGCGCAGCCTTGTCGAAGGTGAGCACGCTTTTCCTGCTGAACGCGGTCACGCCTGATGAGGTGACCCAAGCGCTGATCACCCTCAACCTCGCCCGCGAGGCCGGGGTCGAACGGATCGTCTATCTCTCGGTAATCCACAGCGAGCTCTATGCGAACGTTCCTCATTTTGCGGGCAAATACATCGTAGAGCGCATGATCGAGCAGTTCGACATGCCTGCCACCATCCTTCGGCCCGCCTACTTCATGGACAATGACACGAGCTTGAAAACCCCTCTCATGGAGTACGGCGTGTACCCGATGCCGGTTGGCAGCCTGGGTCTGTCGATGGTGGACAGCCGGGACATTGCCGATCTCGCGGTCGCCGAACTCTTGCGGCGGCAGCGTGCGGCAACCCCATTGCCTCGGGAAGTTATCACCGTCGTGGGACCCGACCGGCTGACGGGGGAGGCGATCGCGGCCATCTGGTCGGAGGTGCTTGCTCGACGCATCGTCTATGGAGGTGATGACACTAAGCCGTTCGAAGAGTCTCTGAAGGCGTTCACCCCCGGTTGGATGGCCTATGACATGCGGCTGATGGCGGAGCGGTTCCAGCTCGACGGCATGATTGGGGACGACGGCGAGATCAGCAGACTTGAGACACTCCTGCGACGACCTCTCCGCTCCTACAGGGAGTTCGCCGCCCGTACCGCAGCCGTCTGGAAGCAAGCCTGATCTTAGATCCGTGCTGGCGTCGAGCGTCCCGAGGAATGAAGCCATGAAAGTTCTGGTACTTGGTGCGACCGGGGGTACTGGTCGCGAGATTGTCCGCGAGGCACAGGCGCGGGGGTATTCAGTGACGGCCCTCGTCCGGTCGCCGGAGCGCGCACTGGGTTTATCGGGCGTTCACCTGGTGACAGGAGACGCCCGCGACGAAGCTGCCCTCGTGAAAGCACTCGAGGGGTGCGAGGGTGTGATCAGCGCTCTGGGTACCAGCGTGAGCCCATTTAAGGAGGTTACGCTTCTCTCGACAGCCACGAAGGCACTGATCGCTGCCATGCAGGTGAGCGGCACCAAGCGTCTTGTGTGCATCACGGGGATGGGTGCCGGTGACAGTCGGGGCCATGGTGGCTTTCTCTATGATCGTGTGATCCAGCCGCTTCTGCTGGCGAAGGTCTACGAGGACAAAGAGCGACAGGAGGAATTGGTACGTGCCAGTGCCTTGGATTGGGTGCTCGTACGTCCGACGGTCTTGAACAACAAAGCGGGAACCGGGCAGATCCGCGTTCTCACGAACCTCTCGGGCTTCCATGGCGGGACCATCTCACGCAAGGACGTCGCTCGCTTCGTGGTAGATCAACTCGTTGAAAGGACTTGGCTGCGTAAGACCCCGCTCATCTCCAGCTAAGGCCCTGTTTGGTACCAGAGGAGAGGCCTCCCTGCTGCCAAGCGAGGCCGTCGCATTCATGCCTGGCTGACATATATCGAGGTCTCGTGACGTCAGAACGAGGCGACTTCATGGATGCACCAGACAGTAAACTGATGGCCCGATCCGACTGGGCGTTGCTTGTCGGGCTTTCCATGCTCTGGGGTGGATCGTTCCTCTTCACGGAAATAGCCATCAGGGAGGTGCCGCCGCTGACGATTGCGCTGGTTCGCCTCGGATTTGGGGCGCTGATCCTTCACATCGTCCTGCGCTTTCTAGGTCGTCGCATCCCTGGCACATGGAATGTCTGGGGAGCGCTCGCCGTCATGGGCCTGATCAACAGTATGGTGCCCATCAGCCTGATTGCCTGGGCTCAGATCGAGATTGGGGCCGGCCTGGCATCGATCCTGGCGGCGACCTCTCCTCTGTTCGGCATGTTTGCGGCCCATGTCCTTACACCGGACGAGAGGCTGAGCGGCCGCCGGCTTTTGGGAACGATCCTCGGGTTCTGCGGCACTGTGGTAGTGATCGGTCCCTCTGCTCTTGGTGATTTCGGCGGGGAATTGATCGCGCAGCTCGCGGTTCTTGCCGCGGCCATGTCGTCGGCCTTTGGAAGCGTGTTCGGCCGGCGGATTCATTCCATGGGCGTGCCCCCGCTCGCGATCGCTACTGGCCAGGTGACCACTGCGTCCATCCTGCTGCTGCCTGTCGTTTGCTTGCTTGAGAGGCCGTGGGCGCACCCCTTTCCAGGAACTGATGCCATCATGGCCCTGCTCGCGATGGCAGTGCTCTCAACCGCGTTGGCTTACGTCATCTTCTTCCGGGTTCTCGCCAGGGCAGGCGCGATGAACATTTTGCTGGTAGGGTTTCTGGTACCCGTCAGTGCCGTCCTGCTCGGAAATCTCCTTTTAGGAGAGGATCTTGAGTTTCAGGACCTCGCCGGCATGCTACTGATTGGCATCGGGCTTGTGGTCATAGATGGTCAGCTCATCCGCTCCTTTAGGACCGCGCATGGTTCATATTCTATCCGCGATGAGGATAATGAGCCCGAGTGACAAATAGATGGCAACTGCGACGCTCAGGAACTATTCGAGCCTGCTTGCCAGAGTCCTAACGCCAGGGGGCCAAGTTAATTTCACTTCCTGCCCCCGCGAGCACGGAAGGCTTTGCAACAACCTCGCCGACAGCGATAATGATCAATGTTGCATCTTGAAGAGACTGGCGGATCCACATTGCACGACAACGTCACTCGATTTTCTCGACTTCAGAAGCCTCGGGTCCGGCGGAATGCCTCGGGCGTCCATCAGGATTTCGTGCATCTTGTGCGTGACAGGCACAGCGGGATCGAAGCCGTGAAGGCGCAATTCCATGGTCATGCCTATGACATGCACCATCACGACGAGTGGCTGGTCGGCGTGACCCATGCTGGCGTCCAGGACTTCTTCTGTCGCGGGCAGCGGCGCCAAAGCACGGCAGGGCGAGTGATCCTGATCGAGCCGGGCGAGCGGCACGACGGGCAGGCCATGCATGAGCAGGGCTTCCGCTACAGCATGCTCTATCTGCCGCAAGCCTGGCTCCGTGAGGAGATGGGCGGCCAGGATGCCGACATCGGGTTCCGCCAGACGCTGGCTGATGACCGGCATCTCGGCGAAGCCATTGCTGTGACCTGCCGGGCCATCATCTCGGCTGCCCCGCGTCTTGCCATTGACGCGGCACGGGATCGGGTAGTGGAACTGCTGCGCCATCACTTAGGCAAAAGGGAGCGGCCGACACCCGACACTGGATCGTCAGTCGCAGAGCGGGCCATGGAGTACATCCAGGCGCATTACGACGAACCGTTCAGCCTCGACGAGCTGGCCCGCGTAGCCGGAGCAGGCGACCGGTTTCAGCTTTCCCGCGCGTTCCGCCGCCGCTTTGGCACCTCACCTCATGCCTGCCTCGTAGAGGTCAGGCTAACCAAGGCGCGTGCAATGCTCCGGGCGGCAGTCCCACCGGCCGAGGCGGCCCTTGCCAGCGGCTTCGCCGATCAGAGCCATCTCGGCCGCTGGTTCCGCCGTGCCTACGGCCTCACTCCGGCGGCCTACCGTCTGGGGCGCACGAACGTTCCAGACGTGGAGGGCACCGTCGGATAACTCTCCCGATGACATCTCAAGGGAAAGTTCAATGTTCGACACAAAGGTGGCGGTCCTCGTTCACGAGGATCTGGCGGTATGGCAGAAGCTGAATGTCACGGCCTTTCTCGCAACCGGCATTGCAGGCGCGGTTCCCGACGCTTTGGGGCAGCCCTACGAAGACGCTGCGGGGCGCTTCCATGGGCGGCTGCTCGGCCAGCCGATCTTGATCTTTGCAGCGTCGACTGAGGTTCTGCAACGGGCTTGGCAGTAGGCGCTCCAGCGCAACCTCACGCGCAGCGCCTATGTCCGCGCCATGTTCGAGACCGGGCATGATGCCGCCAATCGCGCGGTCTTCCGAGCCGAGCCGGCCGATACCCCCGATCTCGTTGGCCTCGCCCTTCATGGCACGAAGAAAGAGATCGACAAGGCAACGAAGGGCGCGCGCCTGCATCCCTAAGGCGCGGCCCTCCGTCCGTGGAGTATGGATGAACCACAAATCAGAACGATGCGCTGTGTCACCTTCACCAGGTGATCAACGAAGACCGATGCAGCCAAGTCTCGGCTTACCAGAGGAGCCAGACGCTCCTCTCTTTCCGTCGATCTCCTGCTTTCACCCTTAGCCGGCGTTCACGAGGTCAGGTCTGGAAGCATTGTATCCATACCGAGCGGACTGGAACGGCTGTGCCTGCGAGCGAAATCCAGGAAGGCTCGAAAAGCTGTCGGCGTATGGCGGCGGCCTGGATAGTAGAGATACCAGCTTGGGATCCGCGGGGACCAGTCCGCAAGAACTTCAACAAGCCGGCTATCGGATAGAGGTTCTCGGATGAGATCCTCCAGAACACGGGCGAGGCCAAGTCCCGCCGATCTGGCCAGGGGCGAGAGCGCCGGAGGAGGGCTCGCGGCGGCGCTGGCGCAGCTTGCTCGGGACCGGGGTCGATTCACCCTGGCTGCGCAGATCCTGATCTACCCCATGCTCGACCCGCGTACCGGCACGCCAGAGGCACCCGTCGACAATCCTCTAGCCGGGGAGTTCGTGTGGACGCGAGGGCACAACCGGTTCGGTTGGCAAGCGATGCGGGGCGGGCAGAAGATTCCGGACGAACGGCTGGGTCACTTTGCGCCGGCGCTTGCGCAGGATCTGTCGGGCTTGCCTCCGGCGTTTCTCGCCACCGGTACCCTCAATCTTTTCGTGGAAGAGACAGCGACATATGCGATGCGTCTCAACCGTGCCCGGGTTCCGTCGGAATTTCACCTCTATCCTGGCGGGATCAACGGCTTCGATTTGACGGACAGCAGCATTGCCCAACAGTACCGGAGGGATCTTGCAATGGCGCTGGATCGGATTCTCGGTAGGGCCGGCAAAGCGAGGGAATGACCGTGCCATCTCGACCGAGCTGAGCCGATTGCGGTAGAACGCAAAGCCTCAAGCTACCCGCGGGAAACACGATCCGGCCTTCATGCTATTGCCGCATGTCCTAATGATCACATGCGGGTTCGCAACGATCGACGTGTGCATAAGCACGTGGCGTGCAGAGTGGCGCTTTATACTGCACCCGCTGCTTTCGAAGACCGGCAGCCTCAGGGCGCTTGCCTTCCTGGTCTTTCCAAAGCTGGTTTCTTGGACTGCATGCAGAGGAGCAGGCTGCAACCGGAGTACCTGGTTCTGGTGCAACTCAATCTATCTTCTCGTGGGGATATAGCCTGCCCGGCGAGAGGGTTGTGCTTCGGTTGACCATTGAAATGATCGTCTCAAAAAGTTCGTCCTGTGCTTGTCGGGTCGTAATCTCCCCGGTCACCGCGGCATGGGACAGGGCGTCGGCGGCTCCGAGCATGGCCCAGAAGCCGGCTTGCGCAACGCCGCGTGGCCCTATGAAGGAGGCCAGCGCCTTGCGGCACTTCTCGATAAAGGCCAGTTGATAGTCCCGTTTCACGGCTTCCATCTCGGGCGAGCCCGCTAAGGCGGCCAGCACACCCGGCATCTCGCGCCCCTGTGTGAGGACGCATTCGACATAGGAGGTGGCGATGACGCTGGCTGTCTCTTCCAACGTCGGCTCACTAGCCTCAAGGGCTGCGTCGATAATCGCCGTCTGGCGCGCGTCGAAATCCCTGTAGAGCGCGATCAGCAAGCCGTTGCGCGTGCCAAAATGATCGTAGATGACCGGCTTGGTGACATCGGCTTCCTCCGACAGCCTCGGGAGGGTCAAGGCATCCGTGCCTTCCTCGCGGACCAGCCGCCAGGCCACGTCCAGAAGCTGGCGATGCCGTTCTTCGCGCAGCAAGCGGCGGCGCGGTTGGAGCTTGGAAGACTGTCTCCTCGGTCTGGCACTTGACATGCTTATATACCATTAGTAAGTTACTAAAAGTATATAAGGCTTTGCTCTCGGTAGCAATCACTTAGCAGGAGTTTCTCCATGCACGCTCTCATTGTCGTTGCGCATCCCGATCCCAAGTCGCTCACCCATAGTGTCGCCGATCACATTGCCGAGGGTGCGTCCACTTTCGGCAATACCTTCGAAATCGCGGACATCGCGGCGGAAGGATTCGATCCGAGATTCAGCGCAGCCGACATCGCTCTCTTTCGCAGGGAGGCGCCACCCTCCGCTGACGTTGCCGCCGAGCAGGCGAGGATCGATCGGGCCGACGCGCTCGTGCTGGTCTATCCCGTCTATTGGTGGTCGATGCCGGGGCTTCTCAAAGGATGGATCGATCGTGTGTTCGCCAATGGCTGGGCATACGATGAGGGCCCGGATACCAAGCTGGTGAAGAAACTTCAGCACCTTCGGGTCCACCTCGTTGCCATTGGAGGCGCCGACCTGCGAACCTATGCCCGGCACGGCTATTTTGGCGCCATGAGGACGCAGATCGATCACGGGATCTTCGACTACTGCGGCGCGCGCGTCGTAACGTCAGAACTCCTGGTGCCGCCGGAAACGCAGGATCTGCGTTCCCACCTTGACGCTGCGCGCGTCATCGGCCGCAATCTCTTCAATAGATTGGAGCGACGTGAGGCGACCGAGGCGGCATGAGTCCGTAGCGCACAGGGCTGCCGGCCCATCAATGCTGACGGGTCGGGCTGTTGCGCGGTAGGGCTGGGATACAGCCCATCTTCTATCACCGTCATCAGTTCCCGCCCGAGATCATCCGGCGTGCCGTCCGGTTGTAGCTGCGGTTTAAGCTCAAGCGAGCTGGCTGACCATACAGCCTCTGCCTACTCGTCATCGGAAAGGGCGATAGCGAAATGGAGCGCAGATATCGAACGCGAGTGGGTTGAGTGTAGCGACGGACATGCCGATGGTGCTGTCGAACAGCGGCTCCGAGGATCTGCACGAGTTCGCGCTGTTCGTCGTCGATGCCGACAGGCCGTGTCTCATCGCCGGCCCCGCTCGAGTGATCCCGCCCCGGTCACCTGTCGGATCGCCGTGGCCTATGGATCTCGTGCGATCGACGGTCGCCTGTGGCATCATCACCCCGACGAGGTCCACTGGACCTGCACCGGACGGCAAGGAGCTGCCATGGCCGAGGCCGGGAGGGAGAGAAGGCTGACGACCATCATGGCCGCGGACATCGTCGGCTACTCGCGTCTCGTCGAGGCCGACGAGGCCGGAACGCTGGCGATGCTGAGGAGCCTGAGGCAGACGGTGCTGGAATCTCTCCTGGCCGAGCATGGCGGCCGGGTGGTGAAGCTCATGGGCGACGGCTTGATCGCCGAGTTCGGGTCCGTCGTCGCAGCGGTGGCCTGCGCGGCCGCGGTCCAGAGGCGATTGGCGGAAAGCCAATCGGAGGTTCCCCCGGAGCGCCGGATCGTCCTGCGCATCGGCATCAATCTGGGAGACGTGGTCGTCGAGGGCGACGACCTCCTGGGCGACGGCGTCAACGTGGCGGCGCGCTTGGAGCAGGCCTGTCCGCCGGGCAGCGTGCTGATTGCCGGGACCGTCCACGACCATCTCACCGGCAAGGTCGATCTGCGCTTCGAGGATGCGGGCGAGCTGCGCCTGAAGAACATCGCGAGGCCGGTGCGGGCCTACCGCATGGCTCCCGGGGATGCTCCTGGCCCTGCAGGGGCTTCCATCCCACTGAGTGCCAAGCCCGCTGTGGCGGTGCTGCCGTTCGACAACATGAGCAGCGATCCGGAGCAGGTCTATTTCAGCGACGGCATCACCGAGGACGTCATCACGGAGCTCTCCCGCTTCCGCGAGCTCGTGGTGATCGCCCGCAACTCCTCGTTCTCGTTCCGCGGCAGGAGCACGGACGTGCGCGAGATCGGCCGGGCGCTGGGCGCCGGGTACGTGGTCGAGGGCAGCGTGCGCCGGGCCGGCAACCGGCTGCGGATCAATGTCCAGCTCGTGGAGGCAGGCTCGGGGGCGCACCTGTGGGCCGAACGCTACGACCGGGCCGCCGAGGACATCTTCGATATCCAGGAGGAGATCGCGAGGGGCATCGTGGCGACAGTCGCACAACGGGTCCTGGAGGACAGCGAGGTGTCGGCGAGTCGCAGGCCTTTGAACAGCGTGCGGGCCTACGACCTGTTCCTGCAAGGGCGGCGCCTGTCCGATGTGTTCACGCCCGGCGCGCAGGACAGGGCAAGGGCTCTGTTCGAGCAGGCCCGCGCGATCGACCCGACCTTCGCTCGGGCCTACACCGGCCTTGCCCATAACTACCTGACCCGCGCGACGGACGAGGGCGTCGGCATTCCCCGCGAGCAGAACCGCAACCTGCGCGAGGCGCTGGACCTTGCCCGACAGGCCCTGGCGCTTGATCCGAACGATCCACGGATCCACTACACCGTCGGCCGCATGCACTTGGCCTGGCGCGAGTTCGAGCGGGCCGGACGCCACCTCGACCTCGCCCGGGACATGAACCCGAACGATCCCACGATCCAGGTCGTATGGGCCTATGTCCAGGCCTGTCTCGGGCAACCCGAGCTGGGACTGCCCGCGGCCGAACTCGCCAAGCGCCTCAATCCGCGCCACCCGCGCTGGTACGACGACTACCTTGCCCGCATCCTGTTCCTTCTCGGCCACTACGAGGAGGCGGCCGGCACTCTGCGGCAGAAGACCTCTGCCGAACCCGAGGACCACCCGCGGGATATGGGATGGCGGACCGCCGCCTGTGGCCATCTCGGTCGGAACGAGGAGGCCCGTCAGTGCGCTGATTGGTTCGTGCAGGCGGTCGGGAAGTACTGGCGCGGCGATCCGGCGGCAGGGCCCCGCGAGTACGTCGACTGGTTCGTCGATGCCTCCTGCCTGAAACGGCCAGAAGACGAGGAGCGGCTGTGCGCGGGCTTGCGGGCTGCGGGCCTGCCGGCGTGACACGATGGCGAAGCAGTCGGATCCATGTCCCGGCGGATTCGGCGGGCAGGAGCGCATGCCCGTCGGTCGGTGCCGGAACTCACCCTCTCGCCAGCACCATGCAGTCCATCACGGCGCCGTAATGGCAGGCTGCCGCGAGCAGGACGAAGGCGTGCCAGATCGCGTTTTGGAAGCGCAGGCTCTCCCAGACGTGGAAGACCACCCCGGTGGTGTAGAGCGCCCCGCCCGCAAGCAGGAGCCAGAGGGTTGAACCAGGAAGGTTGCCGAACACAGACTCGTAGGCCATGACGCCGCTCCAGCCCAGGAGCAGGTAGAGAATGATGGAGAGCCTGTCGAAGCGCCCCGGAAAGGCCAGCTTGAGCGCGATACCCACGATGGAGGTCAGCCATAGGCCGGCGAGGAGGATGACGGACCCGAGGCTTGCCTTCATCTGGGTGACGAAGGGCGTGTAGGTGCCTGCGATCAGAAGGTAGATGGCAGAGTGGTCGAACCGGCGCAGGATCCACTTGACCGGAGAGACGGGCCAGAGGTTGTAGGCCGCCGAGATGACGAGCACCGCCAGCAGGCAACCCGCATAGACCGATACCGACATCAGCTCCCATGGGCCGACGGTCGCTGCGGCGAGGACCAGCAGGACGGTCACGCCGACGAGCCCGCTAACGATGCCCAAGCCGTGCACGATCCCATCGGCCAGGATCTCGCGCCTGTCGTACTCCCACTTAATCATCATCCCTCCCTTGGACCGTCTCGGCTGCTCTGGCTGCCGGGATGGGAACCTCCGATCCGGAGCCGGGTTCCCTGGCGCTGCCTGCACCGCCACCTTTCGCGTGACGGCCCTCTCCGCAGCTCAGAATGGGTGCGGCTGCCGAAGAGACGGCTGCCGCGAACCGCCCGGTTCATGCCCAAGCCCTGACGAGCGCTTGACGTCCTGGGGATAAGCGAGAAGGCGCCCCATTCGTCCCGATGCAGTCGCGGGAAGGCTGCAGGACCACGTCGGGGCTACGGGAGGAGGGCTCCGGCACCCTAGTCGTCCAGGAAATGGGCGGAGGCGCGGCCGAGGCGCCGGATGGTACTGGCGTCGACGCCCATTCCTCGAACATCCGGAGCCGGGGCTGCATCATGTCCATCCTTCTTCCGAAAACCGCAATTGGTTAGTCGCTGCGGCATAGGCAATCCGCCAATGATCTGCAAAACGCTTGAGCTGCCGGTCCAAGCGGCTCGTCGAGGCGGTAGGCCAGATAGGCTTCGGATGTCACCTGGCTGTGACGGCCGAGGGCTTTGGTGTGGAGGCGTACCAACCGGCCCTCGTTCAGATCATGATCGACGAGCCAGAGGGGCAAGCGCCCCCAGCCGAGTCCAGCCAGGATCATGGCGTGCTTCGCGTCCTGACTGCTCACCCGGCAGGTCCGGGGTGACAGAACGCCGAAATCGCGACCCTCCGATAGAGGCGTCGGATCGGACAGAACGATTTGAGGGTGGTCTGCCAGATCAGGCAAGCTGATCGCATCCACTCCGCGTTTCATGGCCAATGGGTGCCTGGCCGCGACAACAGCTACCTGTTTGATGGGAAAGATCGCCTCAAGAGCGATGCGAGGGTTGCGGAAGTCTTCACCCACGAGAATGGCCAGCGTACTTCGCTTCTCGATCAGCGCCGTGATTGGACCGCCCAGTGGTTCGACAGCCAGCCGAATGGAAACCGATGGGTAGGCTGCACGCATCTGTGTCAGCGCGGCTCCGACGGCAGCGATCGGGAACAGGGTGTCGACTGTCAGTGACAATTCAAGTTCGATCCCCTCATTCAGGCCCCGCGCCCGCGCCCGCATCGCATCGACCCTGAGAAGGATGTCACGGGCGTTGGCGAGCAAAGCCTGCCCTTCCGGGGTCAGCACGGGCCGGTGTCCCGAGCGATCAAACAACGAGACGCCAAGTTCCATCTCAAGGTTGGCGATCGCATTGCTGACAGCCGATTGAACGCGGGACAGCCGCTGGGCACCAGAGCGGAAGCTGCCGCTCTCCACCACCGTCACGAAGGTTCGCACCTGATCCAGCGTGAGCCCATCCAGCATGATCTCCTCCATCGATCAATCTGATCGGAATTATAACACTTTCGCAGATCAGATGAAGATCCCATCCTCGGCAGCGAAGGCAAAAGACAGCTGAGAGGAGTGACGATGACCAAGGTTCTGGTGCTCTACTACTCATCCTATGGTCACATTGAGACTATGGCCGAGGCCGTTGCGGAAGGTGTCAGAGAGGCTGGGGCAGTGGCCGTGATCAAGCGCGTGCCGGAACTCGTGCCCGAGCCCATCATGGAGAAGGCTGGCTATAAACGCGATCAGGCGGCCGAGATCGCGACGGTGGCGGAATTGGCCGACTATGATGCGATTATCTTCGGCACGCCGACCCGATTCGGGAACATGGCGTCCCAGATGAAGAACTTCCTCGACCAGTGCGGCGGGCTGTGGTTCGAGAACCGGCTGGTGGGCAAGGTCGGCAGCGTGTTCACCTCCACCGGCAGCCAGCACGGAGGCCAGGAGAGTACGATCCTCTCGACCCATGTCGTCCTCATGCATCTGGGCATGGTGGTCGTAGGGCTTCCTTACACGTTCCAAGGCCAGATGCGAATGGACGAGATCACCGGCGGCTCCCCCTACGGGGCGTCGACTCTGGCTGATGACGGGAACGGTGGCGATCGCCGGCCGAGCGCAAACGAACTTGAGGGGGCCCGTTTTCAAGGGCGCCATGTTGCGCAGATTGCTCGTGCCCTGACTGCAGCCCGTCTGCGGGAGGCGGCGTGATGACGGCCATCGTGCATGCACGACCGTTCGGTGTGATGCCGTGGCCGGTTGTGGCGACGGTGGTCGGTTCCGGCATCGTCGCCGCATTCCAAGTTGGCAAAGCGGCCATCGCCACACCGCTTCTTCAGACCGAGTTGGGTCTTGATCTCGCGGCCGCTGGATCGCTCACGGCTGTCTTTGCTCTTTTGGGAGCGATCGGCGGCATCCCGGCTGGAGCGATCGTCGCCGCGGCTGGAGACCGCCGGATTCTTATCATTGGCCTGCTCGCAGTGAGCCTCGGATCTGCTGCTGGCGCGGAGGCTGCCACCTTTCTCAGGCTCTTGGCGTCCCGAGTCGTGGAGGGCCTTGGCTTTCTGCTGATCACGGTGGCCGGCCCGGCGATCCTCGAGCGTGCTCTGGTAGGCAGCCGGCGCGATCTGGCCTTCGGGATCTGGAGTTGCTTCATGCCAGCCGGCATGGCGATCGCCATGCTGGTTGGGCCGCTCTTCGGCGGCTGGCGGGATCTCTGGTGGGCGAGTGCGGGGGCGGCCGTTGCTGCGGCTGCGGCGACGCTTCTGCTGGTGCCTGGCAGCGCGGCCCGGGTTTCACTTCTGTGGCGTGACGTCGCCTTGAGGGCCTGCAGCATTGTGAGTCTCAAAGGGCCGATCCTGCTGGCGGGCTGCTTCGCGCTCTATAGCCTCATGTTCTTTGCGCTCTTCAGCTTCCTGCCGGTCTTGCTGATGGACCGCATGATGATCACGCATGCTGCGGCGGGAACGCTCAGCGCCCTCGTGGCCGGTGTGAACGTAATCGGTAATCTCACGGCAGGTTATCTGCTGACCCGTGGCATCGGACGCCCCACCCTAATTGCCCAGGCGAGCCTTGTCATGGGTGCATCCGCCTTGGGCATCTTTCTGCCTGTGTTCGATCCCGCATCGGCCCTTCTGCTCTGCGTCATGTTCTCGGCCGTCGGGGGCATAATCCCCGCGACGCTTCTGTCCTCTGCGCCCATCATCTCACCTGTCGGTCTCGCGCCGATCACTGTTGGATTGGTGATGCAGGGCAGCAACCTGGGCCAGATCGTCGGCCCGGTTGCCGTGGGCAGTATGATCGAGGCCTATGGCTGGTCGGCCGCCGCCGGAACCGTGCTTGCCGCTGCCAGCCTCGCGATCCTTATCGCATCGGCTCTCAGGTCCGAGCTCCGACCCAATCGTTAGCAGCCTTGGAGATCATTCAAGCGCATGCGCCGAGTGTCTCCAAATGGCGCATCCCGGAAGTAAACCGAAGGCCCGCTGACACTGGGAACACCGGATGCTCCCGAGGGGTAGGGGAATTTCGGCGCCTGACCCGATGCGGCATTCCGCTGGGTTATTGCAAGCGGAGGCGTTGCATGAGCTTACGAGTGATCCAATTCCTCGCGATCCTGCTGACCACTCTCTCTCTGATCCTGTCCGGGACCCACCTGTTCGAGTTGCCGAACAAGATCGGCCTGCCGAGCGAGCCTACCTGACCGCTCAAGGTATTTATGACGGCTGGGCTTGGTTCGGCATCGTCGACTTGACAGCGCTCGTGCTTAATGTCGTGCTGGCATTCAGGCGGCATCGGCAGCGTCCGGCCGTTTGTTTCGCCTGAGTGGCCGCCATGTGCTTCATCGCCTTCTGGACGATCTTCTTCACCTGGACGTTCCCGGCCAATCAGGCGACTGCCAACTGGACGATCAGCCGGACGATTGGAGCCCGTTGCGAGGCGTGGGAATACTCGCACGCGGCGAATGCGGTCGTGATGCTCTCGCGCTCTGCTCTGTGACACTGTCGGTGATCACCGCGCGCCGACAGTAAGTCGGTTCCTGTACGCACGGGCCGACACAGGGCAGCCTGCGCGGCCATCCGCGGAAAGCACTGACCGCTAGAGCCAGCCCCTCCACTTGAACCAATGATAGGGCAGTACCGCCGAGATCACCATGAGCACCAGGGCGACGGCATAGCCATAGTCCCAATCCAGCTCGGGCATGAACTCGAAGTTCATGCCGTAGATCGTGCCGACCAGCGTCGGAGGCAGGAACAGCACGGCGGCAATCGAGAACACCTTGATGATGCGGTTCTGATCGAGGTTGATCAAACCGAGCGTGGCATCGTGCAGGTAGACAATCTCAGACGAGAGCTGCCCCTCGTAGGCCGAGAGCGAGCGCAGGTCGCGCTCGACCTGCTTCATGCGGGCCGGGCTGCCGTTGGTGAGCCACTCCTCTGCGCCCTGTCGGACATACGGGATGAGCCGGGAGAGCGACAGCAGGCTCTCGCGCAGGATCGCCACTGTCATATTCTTGCGCCCGAGCCGCTTGATCAGCACCTGGAGCTCGTCCTCCACCCGTCTGGCCTTGCGCCGCTTCGGATCGCGGTCCTCGACGAAGAGCCGGGTCGAGACCTCGTTGAGATCAGCCGCCACCATCTCCAACACGTCGGCGGCGCGCTCGACGATGCTCTCCAGGAGTGAGGCCAGGAGACTGTCGCTGGTGGTGTGCGCCTCGGGCTGGCGCTGGCACTTGGCCATGAAGGTGCGGAAGGGCACCGGGTCGGCATAGCGCACCGACACCAGATGGGTCGGGGTCAGCACGAAGGTGACCTGGGTGCGGGACGGCCGGCCCTCGGCGACGCCGTTGATGATTACGGCCGTCATGACCAGGGCACCATGCTCCTGGTAGAGGCGGGCCGACTCCTCGATCTCCGCCATCTCCTGCCGGGTCGGCACCTGAAGCCCGAGCAGCGCTTCCACAGCCTTTTCCTCCTCGTGCGTGGGATCGAGAAGGTCGATCCAGAGCACGTCGGAGGCAGCAGGGAGCGCCGCACTCTCATGAGCCAGGCGCACAAGACGGCCCTGGCGTAGGCCATGGAAATTCATCATCGGTCAGGTCCAGCGAGGAGGATCAGCCGCGCGTGGGCTTCGCGGGCACGGTGTGATGGGCGAGGTTGTCAGGCGAGGATGCCGCGGCGGGCGGGCCGAGAGCAACGGCCGCGACGTGCAGGCCGATCACGGGCGCGAAGACGAGCCCGAGCAGAAGGACCACCAGCAGCAGGATGCTGCGGTCCTCGGACGAAGCTTCTCCAGCACCGGCGCGGAGCGGGAAGAGGTTCAGAAGGGTCATGGGCTCACCTCGGTTCCGACCAGCCGTCGCAGGCCGGTGGCGGGTGAACCGATCAAGCGATCAGGCGTGCGCGCGGGCCGGCAACGGCGTGGTCAATCGACTGTGACTGTCGCTTGGCATGGGGTTCAGGGTTCCTGTGGGTCCGCGGCCCGCCGAAGCAGGCTGCGGATGGACAAGGCAGATGCGCCCGTTGCGGTTCCCAGTCAAGCCGAAATTGCCACCACTCACAGCCCAACCGGGATGATGAATCCGCAATGCCGATTGGGTGCAGCACAGCACCTTAGGAACTGGCACTTCGGCCTACTCGCTCGGGGAGCCTAGAAGGATCAGCCGGACGACGCCCATCCATGAGGCTGCGCACCAGGTGACGATGTTGAAGGGCTTCCAACGGGGCTGCCGTTTCCAAGATGGAACTCCGACAGATGGGAGGTCGGAAGCTATCCATTTATCAGTCATGCCTTCGAGTAAAGAGTTCAGAAGAAAGATGCGCCGATGGTTCCGTCCAGTGGCGACATACATAAGATCATTATACGTAAAAGCTGTATTGCCGGCACCATAACAATTCTGACGAATTTCTTTATGGCAATTTGATACGAAGGCAGTTGGTCCTCTCTCGATCCTTTATCCAGAAAGCCCTTTCTTGATGCCCATGCGGCACCTCAGCCGTGTGTGGAGATAAGTCATGCCTCGCATTGATCATGCCGGTCACGGGACTTGGATGAAGGGCCCCCGAAGATGTGCAGGTACGCTCGGGCGGCGCCCGAGACCCTATCAGCGACTTGCTGTGGAGATCGTCGCCTGCCTCGGTCTTCTTGCCCTGGGCGTTGGCATCCGGATCGTCGGCACGTCCATACTCTGAGGAGGCGCGCGATGTATTCTGGCTCCTCCAAGCTTGAGCGGCTCGCCGCGCTCAAGACAACGCTCGACCGTGCGGACCACTTGGATGAGGAACTGGTCCGTTCAGTTATCCTGCACACCTGCCAGGGCAATCCGTTTGCGACCATGGCCACGTTCCGTCCCTTGATCGAGGCGCGATCCTGGACGGACCTCGGCCTGGGGCTCATTGCGGAGCAGATGCCCACATGGTGTGTCTGCCGCCTTTGCCTAGACGATGGGCTTTGGTGGTGTGGGATGAACCCGCGCCAGCCGGCCTACTGGACTCCCTGCGAGGTGGACGAGCCTCACCCAGTGCTGGCAATCTCGATCCTCAAGGCGTTCATTACCGCCTTGATCCGACCCGACTGCACGCTCCCGCCATCCCCCAACGAACGCACGCGGCGCGCGTTCTCCGTCGCCACCTACTGCGAATAGGTATCGCCAGGCAAAGCTCCCGGCCATGCCTGGGATCCTCTCACCTCAATCGGAAGGAGCTTCTCCATGAGTCATCACGCGCCGCTGGCCTTCTCGAAGGTCGGGCACTCTCACTTCGTCGTCGGCATGGACGCCGACGGCCATTGGATCGCCCGGGATCGGGCCGGCCTTGTTGGCGGCATCTTCGTCAGCCGCGAGGCCGCCATCGACTTCGCTGAGTTCGAGACTGATCATGTTCCCGACGCCATCGAGGTGATGCCCCGGACGGTGCAGCTCACGCTCGCGGGAGCCCTGCCGGTCTAGGACATGCCAGCTCAGCACCGCGCTCCCGTGCGGCCCAATCTTTATAACAATTTTATACCGGCCGCCGGGCAGCTCTCTCGAATCTTTATACGACTTTCGACATCTGTACGGCACTGACGCGCCGCGTTCTTGCTGCGCATCTCACGCATGGAGCCTTTCGATGGACACCCTGATGCTTGCGCTCGGGCTCGGCTTCTTCGGCCTTGCCGTTGCCTATACCGCCGCCTGCGACCGGCTCTAAGGACCCTCGCATGACCCTCGACTACATCCTCGCCGGCCTCGTGACAGCCGGTCTCCTCGTCTATCTCACCTACGCTCTCGTTCGGCCCGAGCGGTTCTGACAAAGGCAACAGTTATGACCGTTAACGGCTGGATCCAGATCATCGTCTTCTGCGTCATCGTCGTCGCGCTCGTGAAGCCCCTCGGCTGGTACATGACGCGCGTCTTCAACGGCGAGCGCACGTTCCTTTCACCCATCCTGCGCTCTGTCGAAGGCCTACTCTACAAGCTTTCGGGCATCAGCGAGCGAGAGGAGCAGCACTGGCTGACCTACGCCCTGGCGATGCTGGCCTTCAACCTGCTGGGTTTCCTGATCCTTTATGCTCTTCAGCGCCTCCAGGCTGTCATGCCGTACAACCCGATGGGCATGAGCGCTGTGGCGCCTGATCTCGCCTTCAACACCGCCGCCAGCTTCATGACCAACACCAACTGGCAGAACTACGGTGGCGAGAGCACGATGTCATATCTCGTGCAGATGGCAGGCCTGACAGTGCAGAATTTCGTGTCGGCCGCCACAGGCATTGCCATTGCCGTCGCGCTCATCCGCGGTTTCTCACGCGCGTCGACCAAAAGCGTCGGTAACTTCTGGATCGATATGACCCGCGCAACCCTTTATGTGCTGTTGCCCCTTTGCGTGATGCTGACCCTGTTCTACGTCGCGCGCGGTGTGCCCCAGACCCTGTCAGTCTATATCGAGGCGACGACACTGGAAGGCGCCAAACAGACGATCGCTGTCGGGCCGGTTGCCTCGCAGCTTGCGATCAAGATGCTAGGCACGAATGGCGGCGGCTTCTTCAATGCCAACTCTGCCCATCCCTTCGAGAACCCGGATGCCCTCGTCAACCTGATCCAGATGGTCTCGATCTTCGCCATCGGTGCGGCGATGACCAACGTCTTCGGCCGCATGGTCGGTGATCAGCGTCAGGGCTGGGCGATCCTCGGCGCCATGGGCGTCATCTTCATCGTCGGCGTTGCCGTCGCGTACTGGGCGGAAGCCTCGGGCAATCCGCTCGTGCATGCTCTCGGCATCGATGGCGGCAACATGGAAGGCAAAGAGGTCCGCTTCGGCACGGCTATGTCAGCACTCTTTGCAGTGGTCACCACGGCTGCGAGTTGCGGCGCAGTCAACGCCATGCATTCGAGCTTGATGCCGCTCGGTGGCTTCATCCCGCTCATCAACATGGAGTTGGGCGAGATCGTCATCGGTGGCGTCGGCGCTGGTCTCTACGGCATGCTGCTCTTCGTCGTGCTGACCATGTTCGTCGCGGGCCTGATGGTCGGACGCACCCCAGAGTATCTTGGCAAGAAGATCGAGGCCAAGGAGGTGAAGATGGCGATTCTGGCCATCCTGTGCCTGCCGCTCGCCATGCTGGGATTTACGGCGATCGCCGTAGTGCTACCCACGGGTCTGGCTTCGATCGGCAACCCCGGCCCGCACGGCTTCTCCGAGGTGCTCTATGCCTATGTCTCGGGCGCTGCGAACAACGGCTCTGCCTTCGGCAGCCTGTCCGGCAACACGCTGTGGTACAACCTGACCATTGGCCTCGCCATGCTGATGGGCAGGTTCCTGGTCATTGCCCCGGCCCTCGCGATCGCCGGATCGATGGCGGCCAAGAAGACCGTCCCGGCTTCCGCCGGCACGTTCCCGACCCATGGTGGCTTGTTCATCGGCCTTCTCGTCGGTGTCATCCTGATCGTCGGCGGCCTGACCTTCTTCCCGGCTCTCGCCCTCGGACCCATCGTCGAGCATCTCTCGATGATCGCCGGGCAGACGTTTTCGGTCGGAGGCTGAATGTGACCAAGTCCGTCCATCGCTCACGCCAGAAGGCCTGGAGCCCGATTGCCATCGTCCTGGCGATGACCGCCGGGATGATGGCCCTGGTTGGCCTGTTCCACTTCATCATCCGCATCGCCACCGCCTGACAGGCTGGTCGGCCGATCGTATGCCCAGGAGTTCATCCATGAACACCGTCCAGACCCGTAGTGGAGCCAACCGCGCTCCCATTATGGACCCCAAGATCATCGTTCCGGCCCTCGGGGTGACCTTCACCAAGCTCGACCCCAGGGTCATGATCCGCAACCCGGTCATGTTCGTTGTCGAGGCCGTGGCGGTTCTCACGACCGTACTGTTCCTCAAGGATCTGGCGACAGGCGGGACGAGCCTCGGCTTCTCGTTCCAGATCATCCTGTGGCTGTGGTTTACGCTGCTCTTCGCCAATTTCGCCGAGGCTGTGGCCGAGGGCAGGGGCAAGGCTCAGGCGGCTTCCTTGCGCAAGACGCGGACCGAGACGCAGGCCAAGCTGCTCTCCGGCGCTGGACGAGACTACAAACTCATTCCCGGCACACAACTCAAGGTGGGCGATCTCGTCCTCGTCGAGGCGGGCGACATCATCCCCAGCGACGGCGAAGTGATCGAAGGCGTTGCCTCGGTCAACGAGGCCGCCATCACGGGTGAGTCAGCCCCGGTCATTCGCGAGTCTGGCGGCGACCGCTCGGCGGTGACCGGCGGCACGCAGGTGCTGTCGGACTGGATCCGCGTGCGGATCACGGCGGCGCCGGGCTCCACCTTCATCGACCGCATGATCGCGCTGGTCGAAGGGGCGGCGCGGCAGAAGACGCCGAATGAAATCGCTCTGAACATCCTGCTCGCCGGCCTGACGCTCATCTTCGTCATCGCCGTCGCGACCATCCCGAGCTTTGCCGCCTATGCGGGTGGCGCCATCCCGATCACTGCCCTGGTGGCGCTGTTCGTGACGCTCATCCCAACCACCATCGGCGCGCTTCTGTCCGCCATCGGCATCGCCGGCATGGACCGTCTGGTGCGCTTCAACGTGCTCGCCATGTCGGGACGCGCCGTCGAGGCCGCCGGCGACGTCGATACGCTGCTGCTCGACAAGACCGGCACGATCACGCTCGGCAACCGGCAGGCGACGGCCTTTCGGCCGGTCCGCGGTGTGAGCGAACAGGAACTGGCCGATGCGGCGCAGTTGGCATCCCTCGCAGACGAGACTCCTGAGGGTCGCTCGATTGTGGTGCTCGCCAAGGAGAAGTACGGTATCCGCGCCCGGGACATGAACGAACTCCACGCGACCTTCATACCGTTCACCGCGCAGACCCGCATGAGCGGCGTTGATGTGGGTGGCAGCTCTATCCGCAAGGGTGCGGTGGATTCGATTCTGGCTTCCGTGAACGCCGCGGTCCCGGCATCCCGTGGCGGAGCGGTTCAGGCGATCAAGCCACTCGCCACCGCGGAACAGATCCGCGAATTGCAATCGATCGCCGATGAGATCGCGAAGGGGGGCGGAACGCCCCTGGCCGTGTCCCGGGATGGGCGCCTCCTGGGCGTGGTTCAGCTCAAGGACATCGTCAAGGGCGGCATCCGCGAGCGCTTTGCGGAGTTGCGCCGCATGGGCATCCGCACGGTGATGATCACCGGCGATAATCCTATGACCGCTGCTGCCATTGCGGCTGAAGCAGGTGTCGACGATTTCCTCGCGCAAGCGACCCCGGAGGACAAGCTCCAGCTCATCCGCTCCGAGCAAGCCCAGGGTAAGCTCGTTGCCATGTGCGGCGACGGCACCAACGACGCGCCGGCCCTGGCGCAGGCCGATGTCGGCGTTGCCATGAACACCGGCACGGTCGCAGCCCGCGAGGCCGGCAACATGGTCGACCTCGACAGCGATCCCACGAAGCTCATCGAGATCGTCGAGATCGGCAAGCAGCTCCTGATGACGCGGGGATCCTTGACGACATTTTCGATCGCCAACGATGTCGCCAAGTACTTCGCGATCATTCCGGCCATCTTTGCCGGCATCTATCCGCAGCTCGGCGCCCTCAATGTCATGGGGCTGGCGACTCCCGAGAGCGCGATCCTGTCGGCCATCATCTTCAACGCGCTCATCATCATCGCGCTGATCCCGCTGGCCCTGAAGGGTGTGAAGTACCGCGCCGTCGGTGCGGGCCCGCTTCTGCGCCGCAACCTGCTCGTCTACGGCCTCGGCGGCATCGTCATCCCATTCATCGGCATCAAAGCCATCGACATGGCCATCAGCGCCATTGGTCTCGCTTAGCAAGGAAAGCACCATGCTTCGTCAACTTCGCCCGGCCCTTGTCATGATCGTTGCCATGACGGCGATCACGGGCCTTCTCTATCCTCTCGGCATGACCGGCGTCGCTCAGGCGGTTTGGCCCGACAAGGCCAATGGCAGCCTCATCACCGCCAACGGCCAGGTGGTCGGCTCCGAGCTGATCGGCCAGAACTTCACGGGCGACCGCTACTTCCATGGCAGGCCCTCGGCGACCGTGGGCCCCGATCCGGCGGACCCGAGCAAGACGACCGGGGTGCCCTACAATGCCGCGAGCTCCGGCGGCTCGAACCTCGCGCCCACCAACCAGGCTCTGCTCGACCGCATCAAGGGCGATGTGGAGACCCGCAGGAACCAGAACTCGAGCCAAGCCATTCCCATCGACCTCGTGACGACTTCCGGCAGCGGTCTCGATCCCCACATCTCACCGGACGCGGCCCTGTTCCAGGTGCCACGAGTGGCTGCGGCCCGTGGCCTACCGGAGGATCGGGTGCGCCGGCTTGTGGCCGCGCATATCGAGGAGAGGATCCTGGGCCTTCTCGGTGAGTCGCGGGTGAACGTTCTCAAACTGAACCTCGCCCTCGACCGCGGGAACGGGTAGCTTCCCACCGTGGGGCTGCCCGATTTAGACCGACCCAAGACCCTTTGAGACAACATGCCCAACGCCCGCCTCTCATCAGACCTACGACCGTCCCCGGACGCCCTGCTGCACGCTGCCCAGCGGGAGGGCAGGGGGCGTCTCAAGGTGTTCCTCGGCGCCGCGCCGGGCGTGGGCAAAACCTACGAGATGCTCCAGGAAGCTGCTGCCAAGAAGCGGGAGGGGGTCGATGTCGCGATCGGCATCGTGGAGACCCATGGCCGCCAGGAAACTCAAGCGCTGGTCCATGGCCTCGAGATCGTGCCGAGACGGGTGGTCGACTATAAGGAGCATCGCCTCGAGGAGATGGACCTCGACGCGATCTTGAGGCGCAGGCCCGCGCTCGTTCTCGTCGACGAGCTGGCCCACACCAATGCCGAGGGCAGCCGTCATCCCAAGCGGTACATGGACGTGGAGGAGCTTCTCGTGGCTGGCATCAACGTGTTTACCACGATGAACGTCCAGCATGTTGAGAGCCTGAATGACGTGGTGGCTCAGATCACCCGCATCCGCGTGCGGGAGACCGTGCCGGACGCGATCCTCGAGCGGGCGGACGACATCGAGGTGATCGACATCACGCCTCAGGATCTCATCCAGAGACTGAACGAGGGTAAGGTCTACGTGCCCCAGACCGCCCAGCGCGCTGTGGCGCACTACTTCTCGCCCGGCAACCTGACGGCCCTGAGGGAACTCGCATTGCGGCGCACGGCCCAGCGCGTGGATGCGCAACTCCTGAACCACATGCAGGCCAACGCGATCCCCGGCCCATGGGCCGCGGGGGAGCGGATCCTGGTCTGCATCGACGATGCCATCGGCAGCGAGGCGCTGGTCCGCTATGCCCGCCGCATGACCGAGCGGCTTCAGGCGCCCTGGACCGCGCTGCATGTCGAGACGGCAGTGTCCCTCCGGCGCTCCGACGCCGCGAATGACCGGATCACCGAAACATTGCGCCTTGCCGAGCGTCTCGGCGGCGAGGCGGTCACGATCCCAGGCCGTGACGTGGCGAGCGAAGCGGTCCGCTACGCTGCGACCCACAACGCGACCCACATCATCATCGGCAAGCCGGCCAAATCGCGCTGGCAGGAGATGATCCAGGGCTCGGTCGCTCATGAGATCATCCGGCAGGCCGGTGACATCAGCGTCCACGTCATCGCACTCGGCGGCGAGAAGGAGCAGGCCAGAAGGCGGCGTGTCCTGCCCGCGCATGCGGAGCGCGACCCGCGCTCCTACCTTGCGAGCACGGCCTTCGTGCTTGGGGCACTCGCCCTGGGGCTTGTCCTTGACAGGTTCATGGACGTCCAGAACATTGCCCTGGTCTTCCTGACCGCGATCCTCGGCGCATCCGTCACATTCGGGCTTTGGCCCGGTCTTTACGCCAGCGTCTTGAGTGTGCTGGCCTTCAACTTCTTCTTCCTGCCACCGGTCCAGACCTTCACCATCGCCGATCCGGAGAATGTCTTCGCGTTCTTCTTCTTCCTTCTCGTTGCCCTGATCGCCAGTAACCTGACGGCGCGGGTGCGCAGCCAGGCGATCGTCGCGCGCCAGCGTGCCAAGACGACAGACGATCTCTACCTCTTCAGCCGCAAGCTCTCGACAGTTGGTTCCCTGGACGATCTTCTGTGGGCGACGTCGTTCCAGATCGCGTCCATGCTCAAGGTCCGGGTCGTCGTGCTGATGCCGGAGCACGGTCGACTGGAACTGAAATCGGGCTATCCGCCAGAGGATCTGCTCGATGAGGCCGATCTCGGCGCGGCCAAGTGGGCATTCGAGCACGATCGGGAGACGGGACGCGGCTCCGACACGCTTCCGGGGGCCAAACGGCTGTTCATCCCCATGCGCACGAGCCGGGGTGCGGTGGGCGTGATCGGCATCGACCGCGACAAGCCAGGGGTCCTTCTCACCCCGGAGCAGCGGCGATTGTTCCATGCCCTGGCCGACCAAGCCGCGCAAGCCGCAGAACGCATGCGTCTGGTCGAGGACGTGGATCGCGCCCGCCTTGCGGCCGAGTCCGACCGCCTGAGGACCGCGCTCCTGACGTCCATCTCTCATGACCTGAAGACACCGTTGGCTGCGATCATCGGCGCGGCGGGAACGCTGAAGGGCTACTCGGCAGACCTGGACGAGGACTCGAAGGAGGCCCTGCTTGCGACCGTGCAGGACGAGGCAGATAGGCTGAACCGCTTCATCGCCAACCTGCTCGATATGACCCGGCTGGAATCGGGGGCGATCGCGCCGAATATCGCGCTCAATGACCTGAGTGACGTTCTGGGAGCCGCCCTCCAGCGTGCGCGCAAGGTACTGTCAAACGATTACGTTGAACTTCATCTCGCACCCAACCTACCCATGGTTGCCGTCGACCCCGTGCTGTTCGAGCAGGTCCTCTTCAACCTGCTCGATAACGCCGCCAAGTACTCACCCCTGCAGGCGACCGTCCTGATCCAAGCGTGGGAGGAAGTGGGAAGCATCGTCCTCCAGGTACTGGACGAGGGCGACGGCATCCCGGAAGAGGATGTCGAGAGGATCTTCGACAAGTTCTACCGTGCCCGGAAGGGCGACCGCGTCAGAGCCGGAACGGGCCTGGGACTGCCGATCTGTCGCGGCTTCATCGAGGCCATGGGAGGAACCATCGTGGCCATGAATCGCACCGACCGGAGGGGCGCGGTCTTCACGGTCAGGCTGCCCGTTCCAGATCAAGGACAGTTGGAGCAAGAAGTGGCATGACGGCACCCAGCATCAAAGTCCTCGTGGTGGATGACGAGCCGCCGATCCGGCGGCTCCTGCGGGCCGGACTGGCCACGCAGAATTACGATGTTCGCGAGGCCGGCAGCGTGGAGGAGGCGCTCCAATCCATCAGGGATGACACGCCGGACGTGATGCTGCTCGATCTCGGGCTCCCGGACCGCAACGGCATGGACTTGCTGGCCGAACTTCAAGGCAAGGACGAGACTTTCCCGATCCTGATCCTGTCGAGTCGCGCCGACGAGGCCGGCATTGTCCAAGCCTTGGAGTTGGGCGCAGACGATTACATCACCAAGCCGTTCGGCATGAAGGAGGTGATCGCCCGCCTTCACGTCGCTATCCGCCACCGCTTGCAGCAGCAGGGCGAGCGGCCGATCTTCCAGGTCGGTGGGCTCAAAGTGGATCTCGTGCGTCGGATCGTGACGGTCCATAATCAGGACGTGAAGCTGTCGCCGCGAGAGTACGAGATCCTGCGCATCCTGGTCCAGCATGCCGGCAAGGTGCTGACACATCGCTTCATCATCCATGCGGTCTGGGGCGGCATCGCGGAAGCCCAGAACCTGAGGGTTCATATCCGGCAATTGCGCCAGAAGATCGAGGATGATCCCGAGCAGCCTGCTCTCATCCAGACCGAGACCGGCGTCGGATACCGCCTCCAAGCGCCCGATTGAACCTGGTCCCAGCAATAAAAACACCAAGGTCATCATGAAGATCGAAGAGTTCTTGCAGCCCGCAAACGTGGTCATCGAACTGCGGGCCGGCGACAAGGAAGCTGCGCTCCGGGAGCTCGCCGGGCGCGCAGGAACGACGCTGAACTGGGATACGCAAGTGCTGTTGCAGGCCTTATACGAACGTGAGGAGCTTGGCTCCACCGGATTGGGCGATGGCATCGCAATCCCGCACGTCCGGCTCTTGGGCATCGATCGGCCGTTCGGGATTCTTGCGCGGCTGAAGCGGCCGATCGAGTTCGCGGCGGTCGATGGACGGCCCGTCGACGTCTTGTTCCTGCTTGTCCTGCCGCGCGAGGCAAAAGGCAGCAGCCAGTTGAACGCTTTGGCCTGCGTGGCCCGTCGCTTGCGGGACGAGCCGACAGTCAAGGCTATCCGGCAGGCGTCCGATGCTGAGGCCGCCTATCACGCGATCATCAGCCGATAGGTGGCCGACCTTATGAGAACTTTAGATCCGACGCCTTTTCCCTCTGCTTTTCCGATATTGAATCCCGTATGCGGGTTTTCAGCCTCGACGCCTAGCCAAGGCAGTCGGCGATTGAGGTACGCGAAGGGTGCGTGCAGCAGGACCACGACAGGTGAGCCCCATCTGGCTCAACGGAGACCGAGCCACTCCTGAGCCTTCCCCTGAACGTCGCTTGTTGGCACTTCTCCGAAGTAACCCGATTGTCAGCTTTGGCAGCGAGTACCGGACGTTCCGGAGGAGCAAGGGAACTGCCGTGCCGGACCCATCCCGGACTTCTGACTGCGGGACAACTCCTGGCTCTTTATCAGCACAGCTGGATATCTGGCTTAGACACGCTATATTCCGATCATCGCCAGCCATTCCGAACCTATGGGCGCCGGTGACCGAGAGATGCGTGTGCTCCCGCCTGCAAGGCTGTGGAGCGCCATGATGGCCGATAATCCCAAAACGCCGACGACTCGCGCCGAGTACGATGCGCAGATGATGCGGCACTCCCTGGACGCGCTGAAGAAGTCATATCGGTTGCTCAAAGAAACCGGTGATCTTCTGGCCTCCAACTACCCGCAGGCTGGCAAGCCAAGACCGCATCAGGAGCCGGATCAGGACTCCGGACGGAGCAGGAGGCAGGAATGAGTGCTCCAGCAGGCCCATCGGTGCTGTGTAGGGCCCTCGAGCTCTCGACCGACAAGCAGGTTGCTCAGGATCGAGAACATGGTTCTCCTATTAGCCAGGCTCCTGCGGCACTTCTTTTCGCTCCCGAAAAAACCTATCGACGGCGTGCAGCAGATCCTCGATCCGGAACGGCTTTTCCAGGTGCGCTGCTCCTTTGAGAGCCTCCGGCACCATCGCGCCGTTGTAGCCGTTCGAATAGACGAACGGCACGTCGCGGCGGCGCAGGATTTCCGCAACCGCAAGGCCGCTCTCCCCCCGCAGGTCGATGTCGAGCACCGCGCAGGTGAGGCTCTCGGCCTCGGCCACAGGCAAGGCCTTGTCCAGGCTGGCGATGGGGCCGACGACACGGGCTCCGCATCCTTCCAGGGCGCGGCGGAGATCGTCGGCGATACCAGCTCGGAGCCGAAACGGAGTACGAACTTGCGTCCGACGGTGTCCGTTGCACGATCACGCCGCTGATTTCCAACCCGCTATGGAGAGCCTGATCATGCATGACCCGGCTCCATTCTCCCGATTGAAGGGGCGCCGCATTCTGGTGGCGGAGGACGAGTACATGGTAGCGGATGACCTGCGCCGGGATAAGGCATGGTGCTGAGGTCGTGGGTCTAGCGCCGAGCATGGCGGATGCCATAAGGATAATTCAGGCGGAAGGCCTTCTCGACGACGCCATCCTTGACGTCAACTTACGCGGCGAGAAGGTGTATCCAGTGGTCGATCTCCTACGGAAGCGCGCCGTGCCTAGGTGTTCACGACGGGCTACGAGCAATGGGCACTGCCCGAGGCATACGCGGAAGTGCCTCGCAGCGATAAGCCCTTGGACTTGTGTCGGGTCGTTCAAGTTCTGTTTGGCTGAGATCGAGGCAAATGTGTTGCTGCCTTCCTCCCTCCCCACGCAAGATCCGGTAATGGCACTTCTCGGAAATTGAGCGAACGTCCGCAGTAGAGAGGAACATCGGACGTTCATGAGGGCAGGGGACGTTCAGAGCCTGCCTCTGTACCAACGTAGGTTTCACCAGCTCCTAGAGAATCTTCTCCGGAATGCAGATCCCGGAGAAGATTCTTGCTCGTTCATCTTGTTCTGAAAAAAGAACATTTCAGTTGCTTTAACGGACAAAACGGCGCGATAATCCCTCAATGGTTGGCGACGGACTTCAGCCTTGCAGGGAATATATTATGACACGCAGATCTCGATCCAGAAGCAAAGTAGGCCTTGCAACCCTGATTGGAGCCACGTTCCTGACAGGTGCCTCACTCTGGGGTAGCGGCACGATCGCGGCCGATGCCCAAGGCGCGCCCGTGAAGGGCGGCACCCTGGTCTATCTCGAGCAGCAGGCCCACACCAATCTCTACCCGCCCGCGGGCGGGTTCTATCCCAATGGCGGGATCCTCAACCAGATCACCGACAAGCTGACCTACCAGAATCCCAAGACCCTCGAAATCGAGCCCTGGATCGCCGAATCGTGGACGGTGAATGCTGATGCGACGGAATACACGTTCAAGATCCGCAAGGGCGTGACCTTCTCCGACGGCACGCCGCTCGACGCCGCCGCCGTGGCCAAGAACTACGACACGTTCGGGCGCGGCAACAAGGAACTCAAGCTGCCGATCTCCGAGGTCATCAACAACTACGATCGCAGCGAAATCATCGACCCGCAGACAGTGAAGTTCTACTTCAAGAAACCATCACCGGGCTTCCTGCAGGGCACGTCCGTGATCGGCTCCGGCCTCGTGTCCCTGAAGACCCTCGCGCTGCCCTATGAAGCGCTCGGCGATGCCACGAAGATCATCGGCTCGGGTCCGTTCGTCGTCGCGAGCGAAACACTCGGACGCGAGCTCACGCTGAAAGTGCGCGCGGATTACAATTGGGGGCCGGCGAAGCTCGAGCACCAGGGGCGCGCCTATCTCGACGAGATCAAGTACATCGTCACGCCGGAAGACAGCGTGCGCATCGGTGCTCTCGTGGCCGGGCAGGCCGACGTCATCCGCCAGATCCAGGCGTACGACGAGAAGCAGGTCGAGGACGAGGGCTATCTGATCTACGCACCCTCGACCCGCGGCGTGAACAACTCCGTCGTCTTCCGTCCCGACAATCCGCTCGTCGCCGATGTCCGGGTCCGCCGCGCGCTCCTGCACGCCACCAACACGGACGAGATCGTCTCGACCCTGTTCTCCGACAATTACCCGAAGGCGACCTCGATCATCGCCAAGACCGCATCGGGCTATGTCGACCTCTCGCCGAAGCTGTCCTACGACCTCGAGAAGGCCAAGGCCCTGCTTGACGAGGCTGGCTGGAAGCTCGGCACGAACGGACGGCGCCAGAAGGACGGCCAGACGCTCGAACTGTCGGCCTACGAGTCGCTGCCGCAGCCGCAGAACAAGGAGACGCTGCAGCTCGTCGCCCAGCAATGGGAGAAGATCGGCGTGAAGCTGAACGTGCTGACCGCCGATTCAGGCAGCGCCGTCGTGAACAATCTCGATCCCGCCAAGGCGCCGGTTTCGCCCGCCATGGTCGGCCGCGCCGATCCCGACGTGATCAAGAGCCAGTACTATCCGACCAACCGCAACGTCCTGCTGCAGAAGGGCGGCAACAGCGACAAGGTGCGGTCCTTCGTCGACGAGAAGCTGAACGCGCTCCTCGATCGGCTCGCCTCCGAGCCGGACCGCGCCAAGCGTCTCGCGGTGGCCGGCGAGGTCCAGAACTACGTGGTCGATCAGGCCTACGCCATTCCGATCTTCGAGGAGCCGCAGGCTTTTGCCGCCGCGCCTTACGTGAAGGGCGTGTCCTTCGAGGCGGTCGGCCGTCCCAGCTTCTACAACACTTGGCTGGCGCCGCGCCGCTGAGGAACCGTCAGGTCGGCCGGGTGTCGCAGACGAGCGATGTTTGGCCGACCTGCAATGGATCGTCTCGATTTCAGACAGGATCTCCCATGTCGCGATACGTGATCGGCAGGATCGGGCAGGCGGCTCTGGTGCTCTGGGCGGCGTTCACCGTATCCTTCGTCCTGCTACAGGCCCTGCCCGGCGATGCCATCCTCATCAAGTTCCTCAATCCCGAACTCGGCCTGGGGCCGGAGCAGATCGCCGACATCCGCGCTTCCTATGCGGCGGACAGCCCGCTGGTCGTGCAGTACGTCCATACCGTGTTGAATTTTCTCACGGGAAATTTCGGCTATTCCATTCATGCGGGCGTTCCGGTCGGCGATCTGATCCTGGCCAACCTGCCGCAGACCCTGTGGCTCGCGAGCCTCGGCTTTCTGCTGTCGCTCGTCGTTGCGGTGACGCTCGCCGCACTCTCGGCCCTGTCTCCCTTGTCGTGGCTGCGCTCCGTCATCCAGTCGATTCCCGCTCTCTTCATCTCCACGCCCGTGTTCTGGCTCGGGATCCTGCTGATCCAGATCTTCTCGTTTCAGCTGAAGCTCATCCCGATCATCAATCCGGGTCCCTGGCAGGCCTTGATTCTGCCCGTCCTGACGCTGGCTGTGCCGATCTCGGCGCCGCTCGCCCAGATCCTGATGCGCAACATCGACCACGTGCTGACGGAGCCTTTCGTGGCGGTTGCCCGCGCCAAGGGCGCCTCCCACCGCTGGGTCCTGTGGCGGCACGTGGCGAGGAACGCCGTCCTGCCGACGCTCACCATCGCGGGCATCCTGTTCGGTGAGCTTCTGGCCGGCGCAGTCGTCACGGAAGCGGTGTTCGGCCTCAACGGTCTCGGCGGGCTGACGCAACGCTCCGTCAACGATCAGGACATCGCGGTGCTGCAGGCGATCGTCGTGTTCTCGGCGGCGGCCTTCGTGCTCATCAACCTCACGGTGGACCTGCTCTACCCCGTCTTCGATCCGCGCCTCAGAGTGAGACAAGGAGCTGCCGCATGACCGGCTTGAACACGATCGGACGCAGCCTGCTGCGCGATGATGCGGAGATCCCTGCAAGCGCCTCGAAGGCATCGAGGCACGCGCCCTCGGGTGCGCGGTGGCTGAAGGCTGTCAGAGGCATCCAGCCCGGCCTGGTGCTGTCCTGGTCCGTCATGGCCGTCGTCGTGCTCTGGGCGCTGTTCCCGCAATGGTTCACGAGCTACAGCGCCACCGTCGGCGTCGCACGCCAGCAGCTCCGTGCGCCGAGCGCGGAGCATTGGCTCGGCACCGACGCCCTGGGCCGTGATCTTCTCGCCCGCATCATCTACGGCGCCGGCAATTCGCTTTCGGGGGCCCTGGTGGCCGTAGGCGTCGGCCTCGTGGTCGGCACCACGCTCGGCATCGTCGCTGGATCCGCGCGGGGCAGGATCGACGGAGCCATCATGCGCGGCGTCGATGTGCTGCTGTCGATCCCGCAGCTTCTCCTGTCGCTCAGCATCGTCATCCTGCTCGGTTTCGGCATCGTGAACGCCGCCATTGCGGTCGGCATCACGTCCATCGCCAGCTTCGCGCGGCTCGCCCGCTCCGAGGTGGTGCGGGTGCGCGCCAGCGATTACGTCGAGGCCGCGTTCGGGAGCGGCGGAACCTTCGGCCGCGTGCTGCTGCGCCACATCCTGCCGAACTCGCTGACCTCGGTGATCGCTTTCGCGGCCCTGCAGCTCGGCTGGGCGATCCTGACCATCTCCACCCTGGGCTTCCTTGGCTACGGCGCGCCTCCGCCTACGCCGGAATGGGGCCTGCTGATCGCCGAGGGGCGGAACTACCTGGCGCGCGCCTGGTGGCTGACGACGGTTCCCGGAATCGTGGTGATCGTCGTCGTCCTGTCGGCGAACCGCATCAGCCAGTCCTTCGGAAAGGCTAGGGCATGACGACCGCCATCACCATCAAGCCCGCATCGACGGACGTCGCGAACCTGCCCGTTCTCGAGATCTGCAATCTCGCCGTGGGTTATCGCGGCAACGAGGGATTCCAGCGGGTCGTCCACGACGTATCGCTCCGGGTGCGTCCTGGCGAGGTCGTGGCGCTCGTCGGTGAATCCGGATCCGGCAAGACCACCACGGCGCAGGCGGTGATCGGCCTTCTGGCCGAGAACGGCAGGCTGGAGGCCGGCGCGGTGCGGCTCAATGGCACCGATATCGCCGGCTGGTCGCAGAAGCGCCTCGACGCCATCCGCGGCAGCAAGATCAGCCTGATCCCGCAGGATCCGACGAGCTCGCTCAACCCGGTCAAGACCATCGGCGCGCAGGTGGCCGAGGTGCTCCAGATCCACCGGCAGGGCAACCGGGCGGAGATCGACGCTCGCGTGATCGAGCTCCTGACCCGCGTTGGCCTCTCCCAGCCGGAGCTGCGCGCCAGGCAATATCCGCACGAATTGTCGGGCGGCATGCGTCAGCGCGTCCTCATCGCCATCGCGGTCGCTCTGCGCCCGGCTCTGATCATCGCCGACGAGCCCACCAGCGCCCTCGACGTGACGGTGCAGAAGCGCATCCTCGACCTGATCGACGAGCTGCGCGGCGAGTACGGCACGGCGGTTCTCCTGGTGACCCACGACCTGGGTGTCGCGGCCGACCGATCGAACCATATCGTCGTGCTCAAAGGCGGTCGCATCCAGGAGCAGGGGCCGACCGCCGAGGTGCTCGCTTCTCCACGCAGCGAGTATACGCGCAAGCTCCTGGCCGATGCGCCCTCGCTCGGCAAGACCCGGTCCGTTCCCCGCTCCGTATCGCCACGCATCGGCGAGCGTGATGACGCCATCGTGGTCGAGAACCTCGTGCAGGATTTCATCGTCGGGAGCCGCCGGGATGTCTTCCGGGCGGTGGACGGCGTGTCCTTCACCGTCCAGAGGGGGACAACCCACGCGATCGTGGGCGAATCCGGCTCGGGCAAGACGACGACCGCGCGCAGCATCGTGGGCTTCCAGAAGCCCACTGCGGGGCGCATCCTCGTCGACGGTATCGACGTGACGAATCTGCGCGGCGAGAATCTGCGCCGGTTCCGCAGGACGATCCAGCTCGTCTACCAGAACCCGTTCGCTTCCCTCGATCCGCGGCAGACCATCTTCCAGATCGTCGAGGAGCCGCTTTTGAACTTCGATCCCCTGCCGCGGGAGGATCGCGCGAGGAAGGTCCAGGCCATTCTCGACCGCGTCGGTCTCCCGCCATCGGCTCTGACCCGCAGGCCTCATGCCCTCTCGGGCGGCCAGCGGCAGCGCGTCGCCATCGCCCGCGCGCTCGTGCTCGATCCGCAGGTGCTAGTGCTCGACGAGGCCGTGTCGGCTCTCGACGTGACGGTGCAGGCACAGATCCTGGCGCTTCTCGACGAGCTGCAGCAATCCCTTGGACTGACCTATCTGTTCATCTCCCACGATCTCGCGGTGGTCCGTCAGATCTCGGACACGGTTTCAGTCCTGCACGACGGCCGCCAGGTCGACAGCGGTCGCGTCGAGGACGTGTTCCAGCGCCCGGGCAGCGCCTACACGCGCGAGCTCATCGGCGCGATTCCCGGACAGCGCAATCTCAACCCACACTTATTCTCATAAGCGATTTGGAGCAAAGCCATGACAACATCCTCGAAGCGCAAGAGGCTCGGTTTCTTCACCCGGCTTCTCGATGACGCGAGCGCCGGCGAGCGCTACCGCCTCGCGGCCGAGCAGATCATCCATGCGGAGCGGCACGGATTCGATTCCGCCTGGGTGGCCCAGCACCACTTCCACGCGGCGGAAGGCGGGCTTCCGGCGCCGCTCGTGTTCCTGTCCCATGTGGCAGCGCGCACCTCGACCATCCGCCTCGGCACTGGTATCATCACCCTGCCGCTCGAGAACCCCGTCCGGGTCGCCGAGGACGCGGTGGTGCTGGACCTGTTATCCGGCGGTCGCCTCGAAATCGGCGTCGGCACCGGCGGCACGCCGTCCTCCTTCACGGCCTTCGGCCTCGACAGCGCCAGCCGCTCGGAGATCTACGACCGCAACCTCGCCGTTGTGCGCAATGCCTGGAGCGGTGGACAATTCGAGGGCGGGGATTCTCTCTATCCGGCCGCGCCCGATCTCAACGACCGCGTCTGGCAGGCGACCTTCTCCGTCGGAGGCGGGATTCGCGCCGGAAAGGCCGGTGACGGCCTCATGCTGTCGCGCACGCAGCCCCGTCCGAAGGATGTGCCGCGCGCCACCTTGCCAGACCTCCAGCATCCCATCATCGACGCCTATCTCGAGGCGCTGCCCGAGGGCCGGGAGCCGCGCATCGTCGCGTCGCGCTCGCTGTTCGTCGCCGACAACCGGGAGAAGGCGCTGCGCCTCGCGGAAAAAGGACTGCGCCGCGTCGTAGCCGACTTCGCCGCCAAGGGGCATGTGATCCCGGGCGACAGCCTTACGGACATCATCGCGGCGCTGGACACCCATGTGGGCACGCCAGAGGACGTGCTCGAGAGCCTGAGCCGCGACACCACCCTGCCGCGGGTGACGGACCTGGTGTTCCAGGTCCATTCGGTCGATCCGCCGCACGAGGACATTCTGCGCTCGATCGAGCTGACCGCCGGCCACGTGGCGCCGGCGCTCGGCTGGCAGGCGCCGACGACAAGCAGGCCCGAGAAGCGCGTCGCCCTCGTGCGCTGAACCTCGCGCTGATCCCGCCACCCACCAACCGGAATGTGAGACAACCATGAGCACCATCCAGTCGGACGTCATCGATCATCTCGCCGGGATCCGGCCGGGCTCCAGCCTCGACACCTTGCGTGCTCAGCGGCCGCAGGCCCGGGAGAACGCGCAGAAGAGCTATCTGGCGCTGTTCGAGCCGGAGTTTCCCGGCAACGTCACGGCGCTCGAGCGCTACGCCATCGCAACCTTCGTGGCGGGGCTCCATCGTCAGTCCCACGTGACCGGGTTCTATGCCGCTTCCCTGCAGCGGCTCGGACATCCGAGGCTTACCGACGTGATCAGCGCGGAGGTCGCCCGCGGCTCGGCAGAGGGCCCGTATGGGCACTATCCGCAGGGCCCGCTCACCGTCGAGGACAAGGACGGGCTCGTCTACCAGGTCTCGGCGGACAACCGGGAGAGCCTGGGATCGCGGCTCGCCGCGGCCCTGGAGCACGCGCATCTGCTCGTCTTCCATCCGCGGGACGCGAACCCGGCCGCGTTGCAAAAGCTGCTCGACGCCGGCTGGTCGACCACCGACATCGTGACCCTGTCGCAGCTCGTCGCCTTCCTGTCGTTCCAGATCCGCGTCGTCGCGGGCCTGCGGGCGCTCGCGGGCGCGTCCGCGGTCGAGGCCACCGACACGGAATACACGCAGATCTTCACGGGCGTCCTGGCGTCCGGCGCCGTTTGAGAAGGGGCATATCCATGACCGAAAAAACGCTGTCGCATCCCGACAACCGGGAGCCCGTCGCCTTCACGCAGGAGGAACTCGGCTGGCTGCCGTGGCTCGAGCCGTTCCCGACCGACCAGCTCACCGAGCGCCACTGGGCTGGGCTCGTCGACGCCTCGCGAGCCAAGTCGCCGTACTTCCTGCTGCTCGCCCGCGATCCCGACGTGCTGCAGGCCCGCACGAAGACTGACAAGGACATCTTCTACAACACGAGCAACGGGCTGCCCCGCGCCGAGCGTGAGCTCGCCGCGACGGCCACATCGCGCCATAACGGCTGCATCTTCTGCGCGTCCGTCCATTCTAGGTTCGCTACGCAATATTCAAAGCGCGGCGCCGACGTTCAGCGGCTTCTCGACGAGGGCGTCGAGGCGGATATCGACCCTCGCTGGAACGCGATCGCCGAGGCGTCGGTGGCGCTGACCGATACGCCGATCGGGTTCGGCGACCGGCAGATCGCGGTCCTGCGTGAGGCCGGGCTCGAAGACCTGGAGATCGTCGACGTCATCAACGGCGCGGCCTTCTTCAACTGGGCCAACCGGCTGATGCTGTCCCTCGGCGAGCCGACGCCCGTCAAACCTTAGGGAAGTTGGATCCTTCGCATAAATCGTATGGCGCCGTGAGGGAATTTCAGCTCTTGGCGCTGAGCTGAAGTAGGCCGAATGTCCGGTTCCGCGCAGTGAGCTTAGAAGAATGAAGTGGCGGTGGAGGCAGTCACCTGCGAACCTGTCTCCGAACTGCATTCCCTGTTCTTCGCGAAAATACTGGGAAATTCATTTGATTTTTGTGGCTAGAGCCCGCTGGATGAGTGGATCTTGCGTAAATATCAGTGAGTTAAGCCAATTTCTCACATGCGCATTAACAGGGAATATTTCTGCTCAAACAGGGAATGGCTTCGAGCAAAGCAGGACATCTGACTTTTAATCAGAGGGTCCTGGGTTCGAGTCCCAGCGCGCTCACCACATTAAACCCTTAACCGGCAAGGGTTTTCTGTTTCTTTCGTATCTGCAGCCATGTGCTTTATTTGCTCTCGGGTAACGCCGCGGGTAACAACAGACAAAATTCAAGCAATCTGCGCCAGCCCACATCACTTGCTCTGGACAGCGCAACTTCTGCAATCACGCGCTGAGCTGACCTTTGTACGGTCACGCTTAAAGGCAATTCTTGACCCGAAAGAGACCTTCTAAGCCTGAGCTTTAGATCGAGGCGGCTCAAGCCACGCCGTAGGAGGGGGGTTGGATCCCCGTGCGGCTAGTCAGCTCTTCTCCTGACTTGCCCGACACGGTTCAGCACCTCACGCGGGATGCTGTAGTCCTTCACCACAGCGTCCCAGTTCCGGAGGCCGCATAGCTCCCGCTGGATCATGAAGGCCCAGACGAGGTCCGCCGCATTGTCCAGCAAGGCGCGGCGACGATGCTCCCGGTCAGGTTCGTGCGCTTCGGCATCGGAGACCCGCAACGCGGCGAGAGCCTGCTCGACTTGGCCGCTCAAGGTGCCAAGCGTATGTGCTTTCTGCTCCCGCAGCTCGTGATCAAGCACGCTCCAGCCCGTCTCCGGCTGAAGGCCGGTCGACAAGCTCCGGGGGATGCGAACTGACATCTCAGGTCTCCGCAATATGGCGATGGAGGGGAGATGGTGCCACAATCCTCATAGGAGAACGCGACACCCTAGCGCAAGCCCGCACAGGCCACGTCTGGCGGCATCTGTCACGTGGCGATGTGAACCAAGAGGCCTTTCTGCCTACCACGGAGCTGAATTTGGCGGGAGGATTGGAACCTCGTGAGCCACTCCGGATCTCCCGCGGCGCGGATGCAATCCTCCGAGGCGATGATCGAGCCGCCTATCTCGCGCGTCACCTCCTCGAGCCTGCTTGCCACGTTCACGACGTCGCCCACGACGGTAAACTCGATGCGCTCCCGGCCACCGAGATTCCCTACGGTTACCGGACCGCAGTGGATCCCAATCGACAGGCGTAGCGGATCGGCGCCGCGAGCGGACCTCTTCCGGCTCCAGCGCTCGATCTCCTGCTGGAGTTCGAAGGCGCACGCGAGCGCGCGGGCCGGCGCGTCCGGTTGCAGGCCGACGGAGCCGAAGGTGGCCATGAAGCCGTCGCCCAGGTACTTGTCGAGGGTGCCGCCATGCTTGAACACGATGGCGCAGCTCCGCTCCTGGAAACCGCGCAGCAAGGCGAACGTGCGCTCGGGCGAGAGGGTCTCGGTGAGTTTGGTGAAACCAACGATATCTGCGAACAGGACGGCTACGGTCCGCGTCGCCGGCTCTCCAAACGCAGTCCCGCCGCGGCTGGCGAGGGCCTCGGCCACGTCCGGGGAGACATAGCGCGCGAGGTCCGCGCGCACGACCTCGGCTTCGACCTGGTTCAACAAGGTCCGCCGGCTGCGCCAGACGGCGAGTGTGATGAGCAGGGTGAACAGGGAGGTTGCAACAAGCTGGGTGTACCAGGCCGTCAGGCCGACAAAGGCCGGCTTGAAGGAGAGATCCAGGGCCGCGGCCGACGTGAGAACTCCCTCCGCAGCCGCATCGTTGAACCGCAGCGTGTCCGGCTGGGAGTAGATCGTGAAGACGCCGATCGACCAGATGACGAGGATCGACACGCCCGTCCAGAGCACCCTCCTCGGGGAGTAGGTGAGGGCGGCCTCGCCGAGGAGAAGGAGAACGTAGAGGAATTCCTGCCCGCGCAGGCGGGTCTGGATCGGCCAGTCGTTGCCGAGACTCGCCGGCGGCGGGACCAGGATCGCGGCCGTCACCAAGGCCACGTCGAGAACAATAAAACCAAGCTTGATCGCCTCGCCGTGACGATGGTGCCGCAGGCGGTACGGGATATAGCCCAGGAGGAAGAACCCGAAGGCGTAGGTTCCGTAATAGAGATCGCGCGGCCACGGGACGAGCCAGATCAGCCAGATGGAAACAACGATGATCGCAGTCAGCCGGGCGTAGAACGCGAACCGGAGGCCTTCGAGCTCGGCCTGTCGAGTGCTCGCCTGAAGACGAACCTGTGCGTTACGGAGAGACCGAAGCGATCGAAGCCCCTTCGAGGCCCTGGACACGAAGCCGACAATTCGGGTTGCCACGTCAGACATTTGTTCGCTCTGATTCATCCCAGAAGCTCTGGGTCTCACCCTGTTAGCATTCCCACGGGGTCCTTGCACGGTGCGAGCGGAAACGCCAATAGGGAGGATTAAGGCCGGAAGCTGGAATCCTCATCGAACCGGACGTTTGGAAAACGCAGGGGTTTCGGTTCCTAGCGGATGCGCTCGATGCGCAGCGGGAACTTGCCGCGCACGCGCAGCGGCTCAAAGCTGCCGTCGAAGCGGCCGAGCCGGATCAGGCCGTCCCAGCGGTAATCGGCGTAGAACATGGCCAGGTTGCCCCAGGGCTTGAAATAGCAGAGATCACCCGGTCGCTCGTTGCCGAAGGGGCCGCTGCCATCCTCCGTGAGCTTGCGCGGCAGGTAGGCGATCTTCTCGTTGCTGCCGTAGTCCTCGATCGTGAGGTCCAGGGGGAATAGCGTGGCCAGATCGCGCGCCGACGGGTTGTCGTAGAGCGTGGCCGTCATGGTTAGACCATTGAAGGTCAGCCTGATCCTCATGTCGGTCGGCTCCTGGCTCGCCGGGTCCCTGCCGCTCTGACCATGTGCCAGATGCGGAACGGCGGCTGCGAGGGTGGCGCCGAGCATCGCGCGGCGGCTGATCATCGGTGGTCTCATCGCCTTGGACATGCTCCTGATCGTGCGGGACGAGGCCTCTCGTCTACCGGCTTTCCTATCTGGGCTAACCCGTAGCTGCCGGCAAGGATTTAGGTGGGCCCGTCATGGTGCCACGCTGTTCGGGCTCTACTCATGGGGCAGGGAACATGGCCGGCAGGCTTTGATCGGGTGGTATGGGTACCGGCCCGGAGAACCGAATGCCTCCGGGCCGACGACAGCTTCATGATCTTGGCTGTCAGATGGCGAACGGCACCCTCGATAGAGGTCAGGCTGCCAGGGATGCGGTGTCGATCACGAACCGATACTTCACGTCGCCCTTGAGCATCCGCTCGTAGGCTTCGTTGATCCCATCGGCCCGGATCATCTCGATGTCGGCAACGATCCCGTGCTCGGCGCAGAAATCCAGCATCTCCTGTGTCTCGGGAATGCCGCCAATCATCGAACCGGCCAAGCTGCGGCGTTTCATAATCAGGCTGAACACCTCCGGGGACGGATGCGGCGTCGCCGGCGCGCCTACCAGGGTCATGGTGCCGTCGCGCTTGAGCAGCGCGAAGAAGGCATCGAGATCGTGCGGTGCTGCCACCGTGTTGAGGATGAAGTCGAGGCTCTTGGCGTGCGCTGCCATCTCGTCGGCGTTGCGGGAGACGACGACGTCATGCGCGCCCAGTGCCTTGGCGGCCTCGCGCTTCGACTCGGAGGTGGTGAACGCCACCACGTGCGCGCCCATCGCATTCGCGAGCTTGATGCCCATGTGACCCAGGCCGCCGATGCCGACCACGCCCACCCTGTGGCCGGGTCCCACGTTCCAGTGCTTCAGGGGTGAGTATGTGGTGATCCCCGCGCACAGCAGCGGCGCGACGGCAGCCAGTTGCTCCTCGGGGTGGCTGACGCGCAACGCGTAGCGCTCGTGCACCACGATCTGCTGCGAGTAGCCACCCAGCGTGTGACCTGGCGCATCGGGCGTCGGGCCGTTGTAGGTGCCCACCATGTGGTCGCAGTAGTTTTCCAGCCCGTCGCTGCAATCGTCGCAGCGCTTGCAGCTATCCACGATGCACCCCACGCCGACCAGATCGCCGACCTTGTGGCTCGTCACATGCGTGCCAACCGCCGACACGCGGCCGACGATCTCGTGACCCGGCACGCAAGGATACAGGGTGCCGGCCCATTCGGCGCGTACCTGATGGATGTCAGAGTGGCACACGCCACAGAAGGCGATCTCGATGCCGACATCGTGGGGACCGACCGACCGGCGGCTGATGTCCATCGGTTCGAGCGGCTTGTCTCCGGCATAGGCGCCAAAGGCCTTTACAGTCATGGAAGCGTACTTTCGTTAATTCGATCATTGGGCAGGCATTTGGGAGGGGCAGCGAAGCGAGCAGGGTTTGTCTGAGGCTGCCCTTCATGAGCCGTGTTCATGGATCCCATCCCGGTTGAATGGAGCGCTACCGGGCGCCGTATTCTTGGTCGGTGACCAGTTCCATCCAATCGGCGTTCTTGCCGTCGCGGATGTACGTGACCGCAATGTGGCTCATGCCGTTGCTGTCGGTCGCCCCATGCCAGTGCTTGATCCCGGCCGGGATCCACACGACGTCGCCGGACGTGATCTCCTGGCGAGCCTGGCCCTCCCGCTGGACCCAGCCCTTGCCCGCCATAACGATGAGCATCTGCCCGGCCGGATGGCTATGCCACGCGGTGCGGGCGCGTGGAGCGAAGGTCACCAAACCCGATGACGCAGGGGTCTCGACGGATGGCGGCGTAAGAAGATCCACCACCACCTGGCCCGAGAAGTTCTTCGGATCCGCGATCACGGACGGCGAGGAGCCGCTCGGGAAAACCTGGATGTCCTGTGCATTGGCTGGCGCGCCACCGAGTGCGGCTGCGGTCATGGTGGCGGCGATGAGGGTGTTCTTCACGTTGGATCCTTTCAGGAGACAGGATGAGGGGACGGCGATGGTCAGTTGGACCGGGCCTTGAGGACCTCTGCGACGACCGGGCCGGCGGAGAAGGCGTTGGGCCAACCTCCATAGAAGCCGATCTGTGTGACCACCTCTCCGGCCTGTTCCTGCGTCAGGCCGTTGTCCAAGGCCCTGTTCAGATGGCCTGCGAGTTGGGCCACCTGCCCATTCGCCATCAGTGACGTGATGGTCACGAGGCTGCGGTCGCGCGGCGATAGGTCAGGGCGCAGCCAGACGTCCCGGAAGAGCGGATCGGTGGTGTACTGGTCGAGGCCCGGTGCAGCGGCTCCGATAAGGCGCTGTACAGCCGCAACCCGATTTGCCTCCGCCTGCTCGTTGAGCGGCAAGAGCTGCGGTGACGCGACCGGCAACTGATCCGGTCCGATCCGGTGTTGGGCGAAGATGTCCCTGGTGACTGCAACCGCCGCCATAGCGTTCGACCAGCCCGCGTAGAAGGCGAGGTGCGTGATGGTCTCGGAGAGTTCGCGCGGTGTCACGCCGCTGTCGAGGGCGAGGTTGATGTAGTGCGGCAGGTCCAGCGTCTGGTTGCGTGCGATCAGGATAGCCACCGTCACGAGGCTGCGGTCACGCCGGGAGAGCTGCGGACGTTGCCACAGGCCTGCAACGTCTTCCTGGGCGTATCGGCCGAGGGCCGGGGAGACCGACTGGATGTCGGTCATCGAGAGTGCCGAGGTGTTTTCGGGAGGTGTGGACATGGAGGTGTTTCCTTGGGCAAGGGCGGGAGCCCCCAACGCGAGGGATACGAGTGTGGCGGCCAGCAACTTCATGGACGATGATCCTTTGCATGGTGATCGACGGGTGAAGGGGGCTGGCGCGATGATCGCGGCAGCCGATGTGGTGCTCACGTGCGTGCGGATGATCCCGTACGCTTCGTCACGAATGCCATGAGACCCGCAACTGCCAGCATGGCTGCGCTCGCACCGAAGGTGCTCTGATAGCCGCTCATGTCGAACAGGAGGCCCCCCACGGTCGCGCCCAGGGTGATCGCCAGTTGGATGGCGGCCACCATCAGTCCGCCGCCGGCTTCGGCGTCTTCGGGCAAGGTCCGGGTCAGCCAGGTGTTCCAGGCCACGGGAGCCGGGGTGCCGAGCAGGCCCCATGCCCCGAGCAGGACTGCCGTTGCGGCAAGCCAGTTGCCAAAGGCGACCAAGGCGATGGCGATCCCTGCCATCGCAAGCGGAATGGCGATCATCACGCCATACATCCCATTCTTCAGGAACGTTCCGATGAAGGTGGTCCCGGCGAGGCCAGTGATGCCCAGGAGCAGCAGGATCAGCGACAGGGTCGGAACATCGACATGGGTCACCATCTCGAGGAACGGGCGCAGGTAGGTGAACAGCGCGAACTGGCCCATGAAGAAGAGCGTGATCGCCACCATGCCGGAGGCCACCACGGGCCGGCGGAGCAGCTTGAACACGTCGCCAGAGCCGGTGGGCCGCCCAGCGTGCATGGAGGGCAGCTTTGCCAGCAGCCAGACCAGCGCGATGGCCGCCAGGGGCACGACGCAGAAGAAGGCTCCGCGCCACCCGATGTACCCGCCAAGGAAGCTGCCCAGCGGCGCCGCGACGATGGAGGACAATGCAGTCCCGCCTTGCAGGATCGCCAGGGCGCGCGGCACGCTGTCTGCCGGCACCAGCCGCATGACCGCCGCGGCCGACATCGACCAGAATCCGCCGATGGCGATGCCGAGCACCGCCCGGCCGAGCATGAGGATCGTGTAGTTCGGCGCAAGGGCCACGACCGTCCCGGAGACGATCAGCGAGAGGGCCAACACGAGCAGGACGGTGCGCCGATCCCATCGGGACGTCAGCCCCGAGATCGTCAGACTCGTGAGGACGGCGAAGATGCCTGAGACGGAGATCGCCTGGCCGGCTTGGCCTTCCGTCATGTGGAGGTCGGCGGCAATCGGGGTCAGCAGGCTGACCGGCATGAACTCTGAGGCAACGAGCACCATGCAGCACAGCGACATGGCGAGGACCGCGCCCCATGCCGGAGAGCGGTCAGGAATTACGTCACACGAAGAAACGGTTCCGGCTGTCATCAATGTCTCACGATAGCGATTGGAAGCCGGAAGATAGGCCGTACTCATTGGATCGATTAGGTGCTAAGACCTGCATGAACCTATGAGGGGGGCTCATGAATGGCGCGCGAGAACATCAACGACCTGATTGCCTTCCTGGCTGTCGCGCGGGAGCGGAGCTTCACGAAGGCGGCCGCACAGCTCGGCGTCTCCCAATCGGCCCTGAGCCACACCGTGCGCGGCCTCGAAGAGCGGTTGGGCGTGCGGCTCCTGACCCGGACCACCCGCTCTGTGGCGCCCACTCAAGCGGGCGAGCGCTTGCTCCGAACGGCGGGACCCAGACTAGCCGAGATCGAGGCCGAGCTGGATGGATTGAGCGAGTTCCGGGAGAAGCCTGCCGGCACGATCAGGATCACGGCGGGCTACCATGTCACCGATACGATCCTGTGGCCAAAGCTCAGGGCTGTTCTTGGCGACTACCCTGACATCAAGGTGGAGATCGCCCTCGACGAGAGCTTGGCCAACATCGTCGAGCAACGGTTCGATGCGGGTGTGCGCCTTGGCGAGCAGGTTGCCAAGGACATGATTGCGGTGCGCATCAGCCCTGATGTCCGTTTTGTGGTGATCGGAGCTCCGTCATATTTCGCCAGTAGACCACGACCCGAAACCCCTCAGGACCTTCTCGGCCATACCTGCATCAACCTGCGCCTACCCACCTATGGTGGGCTTTATGCATGGGAATTCGAGCGTGATGGCCAGGAACTGGCCGTCCGGGTCGACGGCCAACTCGTATTCAATGGCATCTTCCAGGTCCTCAATGCCGCTGTGGACGGCTTCGGACTCGCTCACGTCCCGGAGGACATCGCGCTGCCGCACATCGCTTCCGGCCGCCTCGAGCGAGTCCTTGAGGATTGGTGCCCATCGTGGACGGGGTACCACCTTTACTACCCGAGCCGCCGGCAGTCCTCCGCAGCCTTCAACCTGGTTGTCGAGGCTCTGCGCCACCGGAGCTGAGACAAGCAGGACCGATCCTTCAAAATCACGCGAGATTGATGAGCCAGGCTCATAAGGGCATGCGCCGCAGCTCCGCTAATCCTCTGCCTTCCCGCTTGCTACTGTTTAATCGGAGCCAGGCATCGGCCTGAGCAGGAAAGAGCAGAGATACTGGCATGAACAAGCAGAACAGTCCTGAGAATAGAGCAGCACAGACCTCCGGCCCAGACCTTGCCCGGCGTGACCTCTTAAAGCTGACCGGCGCTGGCGTCGCCGCGCTTGGTGTCGGGTCGCTTTCCAATATTCGCAGCCCAAAGGCTCAGGGCATGTCAGCCGGATGGGACAAGGTTTTCCCCCGCAGCGAGAGCGTCGATCACCAGAAGGTCAACTTCAAGAACCGCTACGGCATCACCCTGTCGGCCGATCTCTACCAGCCGAAGAATCGTGCCGGCAGGAGGCTGGCGGCGCTCGCCATCAGCGGTCCGTTCGGCGCAGTGAAGGAGCAGTCGTCGGGTCTGTATGCGCAGACTATGGCGGAGCGTGGCTTCATCACGCTGGCTTTCGACCCGTCCTTTACCGGAGAAAGCGGCGGCGAGCCTCGCAATGTCGCCTCACCGGACATCAATACCGAGGATTTCAGCGCGGCAGTGGATTTTCTCGGCCTGCACCCATCCGTCGATCGCGAGCGCATCGGCGTCATTGGTATCTGCGGCTGGGGCGGAATGGCATTGAATGCCGTCGCCGTGGACAAGCGCGTCAAGGCCGTTGCGGCCAGCACCATGTATGACATGACGCGTGTCATGTCCCGCGGCTACAACGATAGCGTGACGCTCGAACAGCGCACCCAAACGCTCGAGCAACTCAGCCGTCAGCGTTGGCAGGATGCGGAAAAGGGAACCCCGGCTTACCAGCCGCCATACAACGAGCTGAAAGGCGGCGAGGCGCAGTTCCAGGTCGACTACCACGACTATTACAGGACGCCGCGCGGGTACCATCCGCGCGCCGTCAACTCAGGCAACTCCTGGACGCAGACCACTCCGCTGTCGTTCATGAACATGCCGCTCCTGACCTACATCAAGGAGATTTCGCCGCGCCCGGTCCTGCTGATCCATGGCGACAAGGCCCACTCGCGTTATTTCAGCGAGACCGCCTATGCGGCTGCGGCAGAGCCGAAGGAGCTTCTCATCATCCCGCGTGCCAACCACACTGATCTGTACGATCGCGTGGATATGATTCCGTTCGACAAGCTCCAGTCGTTCTTCAATCAGCACCTCTCCGCGTGAGCGGCGATATGGAGCCTGGGCCGTTTGGTTCAGGCTCCATCAAGGTGAGGAGGCAAGAAGTAAGCAAATGAAGAGCACAACCCTGCATAAGCCCAGGGACATCCGAGGATTGCGGCTGTTAGCCATTGCGGGCGCTGCTGCTGTAGTCGCGCTGGGAAAAGTCCTGATTCCAGCGCCACCTGCTGCCGCGCATCACGGATGGCCCGGCTTTGAAACCGATCACCTCGTCTACATCACGGGAACGGTACTCCTGCAGTCATTTGGTGGAGTGCCCCGATAAGTCCCTCTGCTGCGGCATAGTGTGATACACTGGTGTAAGGCCCACTCCTGTGACGTGCGCCTTGTGGGCCGACAAA
>NZ_JAYGGM010000015.1:0-126058 GCF_036314085.1 Microvirga sp. CF3016 | reverse complement strand
GCCGGGAGGAGGCTCCCGCCCGCGATGCCGGCGGCCGCGGCGGCTGGCTGTCGGATCTCCTGAACCGGGCCTCCCGCGACGAGGGCGTGGAGCCCGCCCGCGCGCCCGCCCGGGCCGATCGCGCCCGCACCAACAGCCTCGAATCCCTGGATTCGATCTCGGTCGACATCGCCCGGATGATCGATCACGAGGCCGCCGTCGAGCTGTGGGACCGCTACCGCCGCGGCGAGAGCAACGTGTTCACCCGCCGTCTCTACACGCTGCAGGGTCAGCAGACCTTCGACGAGATCCGCCGCAAGTACCGCCGGGACGAGGAGTTCCGGCAGACGGTGGACCGCTACGTGGAAGAGTTCGAGCGCCTGCTCTCTGAAGTCTCCCGCGACGACCGCGACTCCATGCTGACGAAGACCTATCTCACGTCGGAAACCGGCAAGGTCTACACCATGCTGGCCCATGCGAGCGGCCGGTTCGACTGAGGCTGATAGAGTTCTCACGATATGCAAACGCGGCCTCCGGGCCGCGTTTTCGTTGTGCTCCACCGACTGTCATTCCGGGGCGCCAGTAGGCGAGCCCGGAATCCATAAACACGACGTTTGAAGGAATGGCGAGCCGCGCTACGCCCTTTCTGCACGGTTAGCGGATATGGATCCGGGCGCCGCTATGCGGTCCCGGAGTGACAGTGGAGAGTGCTTCAAAGAGTAAATGCCTGGGACAAGCCCAGGCATGATGCACGTCGAAACCGAATCCGCATGCCCTCAAGCCGGAGGCTGCGACTCGCCCATTGCGGTGCCCGGCTCCTCCCGCCGCGGCAGCGAGCTTCCGCTCACCCAGCGGACGATGTCGAGCATGACGACCGACAGGGCCTCGTCGAGGGCACGGGCGGCATTCGGCGCATCCACGGCGCTCGCGGGAACGCTGGCACGGAAGATCCGGCCGTTCACGATGCGGCCGTTCTGGTCGCTGACGATCTTCACGGAGATCTCGACCACAGCCTGATTGTCCGGAGTCGCGATCTCGAACCGGCGCAGCTCGGAGATGAGCTGAACGTCGGCCACGGCGCCGCTGCTCGGCCTTGAGACGCCCCGGAGCTGTGAGGCATTCTCGAAGGTGTTGATCAGGCGCGTCTGGATCAGGCGCGGCAGGTTGTCGGCCCACTGCCCTCCCCCGATGAACGACACGGAGCCGCTGGCGTCCTTGACCAGGATTTGCTGGGTCGAGAGCGTCTGGAGAGCCGCGGGCTCGTTGACCAGGACCTGAACCCCCGCCGCGCCCCGGATCCGGGCGGTCGGCGCCGATAGATCATAGGTTGCCGGTGCGGGACCCGACGAGCAGGCGCCGGTCAAGGCAGCCAGAACCAGCACCGGGGCAAGGCCCCGAAGCAGGCAGGCTCGATCACTCAGGGGAGTTAACACGGAAGGTCCACGCATACTGGTTACTTAGCGGCGTCCACTATACTCAGGGAGATTCGAACGGCCACCGAAAAGAAACTGCTGTGGATTACGTTCGATGCTCCGGACCGCCCGGCTGATGTCGCCCAGGGTCCGCCGCCCCTCGACGGCGAGGGCCTCGTATTCCCGCAGGCCCGATTCCGTGAAGCGGTTGACGCCCCCGAGAATGCCCTGGATGCCCTCGGTCCGGGTGTTGAGGTCGTTGGCGAGTTCGCGCACGGCCACGGCGGCCGAGCGGATTTCGTCGAAGGCCCCCTTCCCGGCTTCCCCGGAAGCCGAACCGAGGAACTTCTCGGCTCCTGCCAGAACGGCATCGATCTTGTCGGCGGACTTGTTGAGCTTTTCGGTGATCGAGCGCGCTTCCTGGATCGCCTTGTCGATATCCGGGCTGCGGCGGCTCAGGGTCTGGGTGAAGGTGTCCACGTTGTCGACCGTACGGCCGATCTTGGCCGGATCGACTGCCTTGGTGATCTCGGCGATCTCGGCCACGGCCGAATCGAGTTTCGGCGCGGTCTCGTTCAGCCGGTCGATCAGGCTCGCCGCATCCTTGAGAGCGTCGCTCACGACCTGACGGTTTTCGCCGAGCGCCGTGGTGAAGTTGTCGACGTTCTCGACGATGCGGGCGACCCGCTGGCGATCCACCGATCGAACCACCTCGTCCACGTTCGCCGCCAAGGTCTCGAGCTTCTCGGCGAGAGGACCGACCTTCTCGGCGGCCTGGCCGATCTGGGCCAGGAAGCGGTCGATGCCCTCCGCGTTCTCTCCCAAAGCCTGGGAGAAGCGCTCCACGTTCTGGATCGTCCGGCTAATGGCGCCCTCGTTGTCGGTGACGACCCGCCCGACTCGCTCCAGAACGTCGTCGGCGCGGCGGGCGATGTTGCGCGCCGTCTCGATCAGATCCTGGAAGTCGGAACGGTCGGCAAAGATCGTCGGCATGGGCTGGCCCGGACCGGCCACGAGCGGCGGAGCGCCGGGCTCGCCGCCCGAGAGGCCGACATTCGCGACGCCGGTCAGGCCCTGATATTCGAGACGGGCGCGGGTGTCGGACCGGATCGGCGTGTTGCTGTTGACCGTAGCGATGGCGACCACCCGGCGGGGATCCTCCGGCAGGAGATCCAGGCTCGTCACATCCCCGACCCGAAGGCCGTTGAAGGACACGCTCGATCCTTGGGAAAGCCCCGAGACCGACCCGGAGAACACAATGCGGATGCTCTGGCGCGCCTGCCCGCGTTCGCCCCCGGAGAACCAGTAGACGAAACCGAAAGCGGCTGCGATCACCGCCAGGGTGAAGAGGCCGATCAAGGCGTAGTTTGCACGCGTTTCCATCGTTACCCTTACGCGCCGCCGGCCATGACCGCGCGTGCCCGTTTGCCATGAAAGTAGGAGCGAAGCCACGGGTGATCCGATTCCAGCATCACCTCGATGGGACCCTCCGCGAGAATTTTTCCCTCGCCCAGAGCCGCTATGCGGTCGCAGACCGAATAAAGGCTGTCCAAGTCATGGGTTACCATGAAAACGGTCAGGCCTAAAGTCCGCTGTAACGTCGCAATCAGGTCGTCGAACTCGCCCGCGCCGATTGGATCAAGGCCCGAAGTCGGCTCGTCGAGGAAAACGATCTCAGGGTCGAGAGCCAGCGCCCGCGCGAGGGCGGCGCGCTTGATCATGCCGCCGGACAGCTCGGACGGCAGCTTGTCGGCCGCGTCCGGATTGAGGCCCACCATCTCGATCTTGAGCATGGCCAGTTCGTCGAGCAGCCGGTCCGACAGGTGCAGGTATTCCCGCATCGGGACCTGGATGTTCTGCTTCACGGTGAGTGCCGAAAACAAGGCACCCTGCTGGAACAGCACGCCCCAATGCCGCTCAAGCTGGCGGCGTTCCTCAGGAGACAGCTCGTCGAGGTTCTGGCCCAGCACCTCGATGGTGCCGGCGCGCTTGGGCACGAGCCCGAGAATGGCCCGCGTCAGGACCGACTTGCCCTGACCGGAGCCGCCGACAAATCCCAGGATCTCCCCGCGATAGACGTCGAGATCGAGGCCTTTGAGGATCGTCCTTTCCCCGAAGCCGACCTCGACGTCCCGGGCGCGGATGATCACGTCGCGGTTCTTCAGAGAGTCGGAGGGGCGTCGTTCGAGCATCATCTCAGTAATTTATCGCTGCAAAGAACATGGCGAAGAGACCATCGAGCACGATGACCATGAAGATGGCCTTCACCACCGAAGACGTCACGTGCCGGCCCAGGGACTCGGCAGAGCCTTCAACGGCCAGCCCCTCGAGGGTCGCGATGATGCCGATGACCAGCGCCATGAAGGGTGCCTTGATGATACCGACCAGGAAGGTGTTCAGACTGACGGCAGCACGAAGGCGGTTCAGGAAGATGTCCGGGCTGATGTCGCCGTAGACCCAGGTCGTAAGGCCCCCGCCGACGAGCGCCGCGATGGACGCGATGAAGGTAAGGAGCGGCAGGCCGATCACCAGCGCCATGATGCGCGGGACGATGAGAACCTCGATGGGGTCGAGGCCCATGACCCGCAGGGCATCGATCTCCTCCCGCATCTTCATGGAGCCGATTTCGGCCGTGAAGGCCGAGCCGGAGCGGCCTGCGACCATGATCGAGGTCAGGAGAACGCCCAGTTCGCGCAGGACCAGGATGCCGATGAGGTCGATGACGAAGGGCGTCGCGCCGAACTTGACGAGCTGGAAGATGCCCTGCTGCGACACGATGCAGCCGACGAGAAACGAGATCAGGACGATGATCGGAACGCCCCGATAGGCGATCTGCTCCAGCTGATTGATCACCGCCGTGCCCCGGAAGCGGCGGGGATGTACGACCACTCGGATCAGCGCCGAGATGAGCTCGCCCAGGAAGCCGACGCCGCCGACCATGTCCCGGCCGGCTCCGGCAACGCTCTGGCCGACATCCACGAGAAAATCGACCGCACGGGAATGCCGGGGCTTCGGCTCCCCCTGAAAGTCGCGATAGGCCGCTTCGTCCAGGAGGATTTTCTGTTCCGGCGAGGCATTGGCGAAATCCACCTGCCCCTTGGCGGAGAGCTCGTGGCGCGTGCGGTTGAGCGTCCAGGCGCCGAGGGTGTCGAGGCGCTCGACGCCGCTCAGATCGAGGGCCACGGGAAAGGCGTCGGCTTCCGCCGCGATCTCGTCGACCAGGGCCTCGACCCTCTGGGCATGGGGCGCCGTCCACGGTCCGGCCAGCCGGATCGTCATCGCCCCCCCGGCGCGGTCGATTGTGACTTCCGGCTCTCGAGCCAAGGTGCTCTGCGCCACGATCATCCCTTCGGCGTTGATTCCGCTTGGTGATAGCGTGTCATTGCGCCACAAGTCGAGACGAAGTTAAGCCGAGACCTAAGAGAATGCGCAAGCTCACCGTTTCCATCGACCGTTTCCCCATTGCCGGAAAATTCACGATCGCCCGCGGCTCCCGCACGGAGGCCGTGGTGGTCATGGCGACAATTGCCGAGGACGGGGCCGTCGGGCATGGGGAATGCGTGCCCTATACCCGCTACGGGGAGACGGTCGAAGGCGTGGCGGCGGCCATCGAGGCCATCCGGCCTCGGATCGAGGCGGGGCTGACCCGCGAAGCACTTCAGGACCTCATGCCGGCAGGAGCGGCCCGCAATGCTGTCGACTGCGCCCTCTGGGACCTGGATGCCAAGCGCTCCGGCATCCGCGCCCACCTGACCGCCGGCCTGACCCGCTGGCCGCCAGCGACCACCGCCTACACCATCAGCCTCGACACGCCTGAGGGTATGGCGGAGGCCGCGGCCAAGGCGGCTGAACGGCCGATCCTCAAGGTGAAGTTCGGCGCTCCCGATGGCGATATCGAGCGGATCAGAGCCGTGCGCCGGGCGGCCCCGCAGGCGACCCTGATCGCCGACGCCAACGAAGGCTGGACCGAGGAGAACATCGAAGCGCACCTCGCAGCCTGTGCAGAGGAAGGCTATGCCCTGGTGGAGCAGCCCCTGCCCGCCCAGGCGGACGGCTCCTTGAGCCGGGTCTCGCGTCCCATTCCGATCCTCGCCGACGAGAGCGTGCATGATCGGGCAAGCCTCGACCGGCTCATCGGCCTTTACGAGGTGATCAACATCAAGCTCGACAAGACCGGCGGGCTGACCGAGGCCCTGGCTCTGGCCGATGCGGCGGAAGCCCGGGGCTTCGGGCTCATGATCGGCTGCATGGTCGGAACCTCGCTCGCGATGGCGCCGGCGCTGGTGCTCGCCCCTCGCGCCCGCTTCGTCGACCTCGACGGCCCGCTCCTGCTCGCCAGGGACCGGGAGCCCGGCCTGCGCTACGAGGGCAGCATCGTCTATCCGCCGGAGCCTGCTCTCTGGGGCTGAGTTTTCTGAAGACGAACGACCACCAGCATCAGCAGGAACCCAATGGCTCCCAAGGGGGCCATCGCGGCAAAGACGCCGGCGCCGGCCTGCGCATAGATCATGCCGCTCACGATCGTAGACGCCGCGATGGCGAGAGCGGACAGCGACCCGAAGATTCCCTGCGCCCGGCCCCGCGCCGTCATGGGTGCGAGCGCCGCCAGGGCCGCCATGGTGCCGATATGGGTGGCTGCGAAGCTCAGACTGTGCATGGTCTGGAGCACGACCATGACCTCGGCTCCCGGCTCCAGGGACATGATCGTGAAGCGGATGACGGCCGCCGCCGAGCCGAGCAGGATCAGGCCCACGCCCGAGGTCCGGCCGACATGGCGGCCGAGATAGATGAAGACCAGGATCTCGGCGATGACGCCGGCGGCCCAGAAATAGCCGATGACCTCGTCGGAGAAGCCGGTGGAGCGCCAATAGATGCTGCCGAAGGCATTGAGCGCACCGTGACTTGCCTGCGTCACGGCTCCCGCGACCAGCACCAGCCAGAGGATTCCCGAGAGCTTGGCAGGAGCATTCCTCCTCGGCGGATCGTCCGGGTCCGCGGGTTCGGGAACCTCCTTCGGCACGGCGATCAGCGTGGCGGAGATCCCCAGGATCGGAATGAGGGCCAGGGCGACGATCACGACGTCCGGCCCGAAGGCGCCGACCAGGTATCCGCCCACGATGTTCGCGACGAAGAACGCGACAGAACCCGCCCCTCTGATCCGGCCGTAGTTCAAGCCGGGATGCTTCTGGACCGCGTTGGTGGAGACGAGATCGTTGCCCGGGATGATGCAGGACTGCGCGATCGCAACGAGAGCCACCAGGGCCATGATCAGGATGCCGTTGTCGACCAGCAGGAACAGCGGGAAGCCGATGAGCTGACCGAGATGGCTGGCCAGAAGCAGCCGCCTTGCCCCGAACGACCGGTCCGCGAGGCTCAGGAGCGGCGCCGTCGCCAAGATCCGCACGATGATCGGGATCGCGACCACGAAACCGATGACGGTCGGCGACAGCGCCTTGCTCTGCAGCCAGAGGGGAAAGAACGGGAGGTAGATCCCGTGACTGGTGAAGCTCGCAGCGTGCAACGCACCCAGGCGGAATTCGAGAGCTTTGAGCGGATGCATCAGGATTATGGTCTTCTGGAAACAAAAATCGGAGCAAAAGGAGCAAGAACACGGTGCAAGACTACCCCTGAAGGCCTTGCAGGGGTTGAGCTTGCAGGTGCTTTGCGCACATCTGTTGAAGACAGGAATCAAGCCCTGCCGAGATGGATTGCGCCACCATGCCCGATGAAGAGACCAACGTCACGTTCGGCGACCTGGATTTCGACACCATCGAAGCGGCCGTCATGGAGACGGCCCGCGGCCGCTGGTTCCTGAAGGAATACGCCCGGCGGAACCGTAATGCGGACACGCAAGCCGTTCTCGAGGCCCTGAACCGTCTGAAGGAACATCGTCTGGATGCCAGGGCCGCCGAGCCCTTTCGGGCCTGCCTTGAGAAGATGGCGGCCGCGATCCAGCAGACCAAGGAGGAGGTTCGCTCCTTTCCGGCTCTGGATGCCGACGATCCCTTGAGCACCCTCTCCGAGGCGGAATTCCAGGAGGCCGCAGAGCAGCGCATCCGGCGCATGGTGTCGACGCTTCATGCTCTCGAAACCGAGATCCAAGGCATGATCGATCTCACCCGGGTCGAAATCGACAGGACAGACGTCTCGTTGGAATCCGGCCCTTTCGAGGGTGAGAAGGCCCAGCATCTCCACCCGCGTCCCGCCTTCCTGATGTAGGGCAGGCTATCTGACGGAATGGGCTTTCTCGATATTGGAGAAGAATTGCCGGGCGCTTTCCTGCCAAGTGAAGGTCTCGCCATAGGCCCGGCAGCGATCCTTGGGAATGTCGAGCGCCGCGAGGGCCGCCTCGCGCAGATCCTGTGAGAGGACGCCGCAGCCGGAGGTGCCGAGCACGTCCAGCGGCCCGGTAACCGGAAAGGCCGCGATCGGCAGGCCGGAGGCCAGCGCCTCGATGAGGACGATGCCGAAGGTATCCGTGAGGCTCGGAAAGACGAAGACGTCCGAGGAGGCATAGACCCGGGCGAGATCCTCGCCGGTGAGCGCGCCGAGGAAGCGAACGTCCGGATATCGCCGTTCGAGGTCCGGACGGGCGGGGCCGCCGCCGACGACGACCTTGGTGCCAGGCAGATCGAGGCTCAGGAAGGCGTCCAGGTTCTTCTCGACCGCGACACGCCCGACATAGAGAAAGATGGGCGCGGCCGCATCCAGGATCCGATCGTTTCGGGGCCGGAACAGGGTGGTGTCGACGCCGCGGGTCCAGCGCATGATGTTCCGGAAGCCGCGCCCCGCGAGCTCCCGCTCCAGGGAGGGCGTGCTGACCATCATGGCGCGGGCCGCCCGATGGAACCGCTTGAGCGCCCGGTAGGACCACGCCTCGGGAATTCGGGTGCGCGCCGCGACGTATTCCGGAAAGCGCGTGTGATAACTTGTGGTGAAAGCCTGCCCCTGACGCCGGCAGGCCAGCCGCGTCGCGAGCCCGATCGGTCCTTCCGTGGCAATGTGGACATGGGTCGGCCGAATCTCGTCGAGAATTCCGGATATTGCCCCGGGCCGAACCAGGGACAGGCGGATCTCCGGATAGGTCGGCATCGGAATGGAGCGGAAGCGCTCCGGCGTGAGGAACACGACCTCCGCCCCGAAGCGCGGCGCCTCGGCGGCCATGTATTCGAGCGATCGCACCACCCCGTTGATCTGGGGCCGCCAGGCATCGGTCGCGATCAGAAGGCGCATCAGGCGGCCCTCTCGCTGACCTTCGCTGGAACAAGGTTCTGCGCGCTGATCATGTCCAACTCGACCTCGGTCCAGCGGATGAGCTGGAAGGTGCCGTCGTAATGCTCCACCACTGCCGTGCAGGACTCGACCCAATCACCCGTGTTCACGTAGGCGACGCCGAATTGGTCGTGCATGGTGGCGTGATGGATATGGCCGCAGATGACCCCGTCGGCCTGCTGCCGCTGAGCCTCAGCGGCGAGAAGCTCCTCGAACCGGCTGATGAAGTTCACGGCGTTCTTGACCCTCAGCTTGGCCCAGGACGAGAGCGACCAATAGGTCAGCCCGAGCCGCCGCCGCACCATGTTGAGATAGGTGTTGATAAAGAGAGCCGCCGAATAGGCTCCGTCGCCCAGGAGTGCGAGCCAGCGGGCATGCCGGACCACCAGGTCGAACTGATCGCCGTGAATCACGAGATAGCGCTTCCCGTCGGCCGTTTCGTGCAAGGCATAATCGGCGAGCTCGATACCGCCCAGATTGACCCCGATGTAGTCGCGCAGGAACTCGTCGTGATTTCCCGGGAGGTAGATGAGGCGGGCGCCTTTCCGAACCTTGCGCAGGAGCTTCTGCACCACGTCGTTATGGGCCTGGGGCCAGTACCAGCCGGATTTCAGCTTCCAGCCGTCGACGATATCGCCGACGAGGTAGATCGTATCGGCGTCATAGACCTTGAGGAATTCGAGCAGGGCGCCCGCCTGGCACCCTTTCGTGCCAAGATGGAGATCGGACAGGAACAATGTCCGTACGCGCAGAGCATTCACATCCTGAGCCATGGGTTTCTCCGGCGAGCGTGCTGAATAAAAGCCAAACCGGATTCGCGTCTCGTCCCCGTGACGGTTTCTCTGCAGATTTGTGACAGTGGCGGCGCACCGTCGCTTTGTTCAGGCTGGCGGATGAGTGAACGGCTGCATGGGTCTGCTGTCAAAGATCCAGCGCCTTGGGGCCCGCAGCTTGCGCTGCGAGCCTTTCAGGAGATCGAGGGTGGCGCGAGAGGCGGCCCGGCTCGATGATGATGGTGGGAGATGGAAGAGCCGGACGGCACCTCGCGCACGGTTCTTTTCAGGCGGACCAGCTGGGACGACACCCAAGGTCGGCCTCCTGCGCTCCCAGGCGTGCGAGGCCTGCCGCAGGACCGTGCCGGCTCCCGTCACTGCGACGCCTCGCGAGCGCGCCCCTCGCAGGAACCGATCTGCACAAGGGTATAGCTCAGGTGTAACACCGTGTCAAGAACAAAGTGAGAACATAACATCTCACTGGCTGATCTCCTCTCCCGCCCGGGAGAGGGAGAAGGTGGGCCGTCCCGTCCCGATGATCCCCGTCGGTACGGCACGGCGCCTCACACCAACGGGATGGGCGGGACTGATCCCCGGATCGAGGTCGGGGCCGCCATGACTGACAGATCTGGAGACAGCGGAATGCCTTTCACGGCCCGCTTTTCGGGTCCGGCAAAAAGTCCGATTCCAAGAAGGGTCGGATTGCCGTAGAGGCTTTGCATCGGATCGGACGGAGAGCGTCGATGAATGGACCTGACATGGTCGGACTGGTCGGGGTTGCAGCGTACCTTTCGGCCTACGGGCTGCTGCAGGTCGGTATCTTGAAGGTCGAGGACAATCGTTACGCGCTTCTCAACGCCGTCGGCGCATTGCTGGTCCTCTACTCATTGCTGTTCGACTTCAATCTGGCGTCGTTCGTGACCCAATCCGCATGGCTGATCCTGACGGCGATCGGCTTCATCCGGTCCTACATCAACCGTTCTCAGACGGCTCGATCCTGAACCCATGCGCGGGGCGCAGAGGTTCGCGCAGCGATTGGGGGTTCACGGGGCGGCTCGTCCGTGGTTGGCTGCAGCCTTCCTCGAAGCGACGCCACCCGTGAAAACCCGCCTCTCGTGAAACCTCTCCTGGGGATCTCCCTCAAAGTCACCTCCGCCGTCGTCTTCACGATGATGTCGGCGACCCTCAAGACGCTCGCCGCCCGCTATCCCGTCGGGGAGATCGTCTTCTTCCGCTCGGCCTTCGCCCTGTTGCCGCTGCTGCTGTGGCTGAAATGGCAGGGAGACCTCATCAACGCCGTGCGGACGAGAAATGTCGTCGGGCACTTCAAGCGTGGCTTCATCGGCACGAGCGCCATGTATCTCGGGTTTGCCGCCCTCTCCTACCTTCCCCTGCATGACGCCATCGCCATCGGCTACGCCTCACCCCTCATCGCCGTGATCCTGGCGGCGCTCCTCCTCAAAGAGACGGTGCGCGCCTACCGGTGGACGGCGGTCGGCATCGGCTTCGTCGGCGTCCTGATCATGCTGTCGCCCTACCTGAAGATCGGCACCTTCGGGGGAGACCTGAACGCGGGCCCCACGCTCGGCGCCATGCTGGCCTTCGCCGGAGCCTTCTGCTCGGCCGGCGCGATGATCCAGGTCCGGCGACTCACCGAGACGGAGAAGACCGGCGCCATCGTGTTCTACTTCTTCATCATGGCGTCCGGCCTGTCGCTCTGCACCATCGCCCTGGGCTGGCGCATGCCGGATGCCATGGACCTTGCCCTGTTCATCCTCATCGGCATTCTGGGCGGCGTCGGGCAGATCCTGGTCACGCAATCCTATCGCTTCGCGGATACTTCGGTGATCGCCCCGTTCGAATACACCACCATGATCTGGGCGCTCCTGTTCGGCTGGTTCATGTTCGGCGATCTGCCCACCATGACCGTGGTGATCGGCGCGACCATCGTGGCCGCCACAGGTCTCTTCATCGTCTGGCGCGAGCATCGGCTCGGGCTTCTGCGGACCAAAGAGCTTCAGGCTGCTCCCCAAAGGCCCGGTGTCTGAACCGAAAACCGGTGTCTGAACCGAAAAGAAGCACCGCGAAGGCCCCGGCGCTTGACCCGTTCCGTCGATTACCCCACAACCGTTTTGAGGAACGATCGTTCTCTTTTTCGGAACAGAGGCAGTCATGGGCGTCGAGGGCAAAGAACGGAGCCGGGATCTGGAATCGGGTGCACAGGTTCTCTCCGGCAACATGGGCAAGACGATTCAGCGTCTGCGCAAGGCCTATAACCTGTCCCTGTCGGAGCTCGCAGAGCAATCCGGCGTCGCGAAGTCGATCATCAGCCAGATCGAGCGCAACGAGACCAACCCGACGCTCGCCACCATCTGGCGGCTGAGCCAGGCTCTGGACGTCTCGATCGAGCGGGTTCTCGCCTCAGGGGACGAGGAGCCCTTCATCGAGAAATCCTCCAAGGCCGACACCCCGATCCTCGTGTCCGAGGACGGCAAGATGCGCCTGGCCATCATCGGCTGGCTCAAGACCATCGAATGGCTGCAATGGTACGACGTGCAGTCCGAGCCCGGCGGCGTGCTCGACTCCGACAGCCATCAGCGCGGCTCGGTGGAATGCCTGTCCGTCCTGGACGGCGAGTTCGAGGTCGAGGTCGGCGGCGTCACCCAGCAGGCGAAGGCGGGCGAAAGCCTGCGCTACCGCTGCGACCGCCCCCATTCAGTGCGCTGCATCGGCGATGCGCCGGGTCGCGCCACCATGGTGTGCATCCTCAAAGCCGCCGTGATGGATTGAGGCCGAGGGGCCAGGGCTTGGCACGATTGTTGCTCTTCATCGGGCGGACATACCCTCTCACTTCATCACCGGCCTTGTGCCGGTGATCTCGCTCGGAAGGACGCTGCGCTCCACTTTGTCGAGAGGGCCGGGACAAGCCCGGCCATGACGTGAGAGGGTATCATTCCGGCCCAATCAGAAGAGGTAGAACACCGAAGCTCGTTCCTTCCTCACTCCGGCCGCTTGAATCCCTGTTTCGGCGGCAGAGACAGCAGATATTCCGCCATGGCCCGGCGGTCGGCGTCGGGGATCTGGGCCGTGTTGGCCACCACGGCTCCCATCGGCCCGCCGACCGTATCGAAGTTCGGCGTCTCGCCGGTCGTCAGCAGGGTCGTCAGGTCATCCACCGTCCAGCCTCCGATCCCGGTCGGATGCGGCGTGATGTTGGGAACGATGCCCCTGCCCTCCGGGTCGGGGCCGCCGGCGAAGCGTCGATCCTCGAGGATGGCCCCCGCGGTGTTGCGCTCGCTGTGGCACTCGGCGCAATGCCCGGGCCCGTTCACCAGATAAGCGCCCCGGTTCAGGCTCTCCGACTTCGACGGATCGGGCGTGAAGACGTTCCCGTCCAGGAAAGCCAGCTTCCAGAGACCAACGCCCCGACGGATGTTGAAGGGGAACGGCAGATCGTGATCGGGTGCGCGGCCTTCCACGGCCGGGAGGGTCTGCATGAAAGCAAAAAGGTCCGCGAGATCCCCCTCGGGCATCTTGGCATAGGAGGCGTAGGGAAAGGCGGGATAATAGTGGCGACCGTCGGGGGAGACGCCCTCGCGCATGGCGCGGACGAAGTCCGCCGTGGTCCAAGAGCCGATGCCGTCCTGCTTATGGGGCGAGATGTTGGGCACGTGGAAGGTGCCGAAGGGGGATTTCAGCGCATACCCGCCGCCGAGCCGTAGCTTGTCGCTCTGCTCGGGCACGGCATGGCAGGACGTGCAGCCTCCGGCGAAGAACAGGGTGCGGCCGTTCTCCAGGTTCGGCTGGCGGTTCGATCCGGACGTCTGCCCCGAGCTGGCCTGACCGTTCCCCCGGATGAGCGCGTAGGCCGCCGGCGAGGTCAGACCCCAGAAGGCCAGCGCTCCGATAACCGCCAGAACTACGAGACCCACGATCACCTTGCGCATCGACTCGTCTCCAAATGAAACGGGCGGCCCAGAGGCCGCCCATTTTAAAGCCTTCTGATCTTACGAGCTCTTCTTGCGGAAGTCGTTGTGGCAGGCGCCGCAGTTCTGCAGCACCTTCGGCAGCTCCGCCTTGAAGGAGGCCTCGTCCTTGATCGAAGCCATCGCCGCCTGGGCATCCGTGCGGAGCTTCGTCATGATCGAATCGAATTTCGCCTTGTTCTCCCAGATGGCCGGAAGAGCTTCGGTCTTCTCGGCGTTCTTGGAGCTCTCAGGGAACAGCGGACCGGCCTTCTCGGCATTCACTGCAAGAACCTGGAGGCTGGCCTTTGCCTTGGCGAGATCGAACGGCTCCTGGCCGCGCATCATGCCGCCGAGGGGACGCGTCTGCGCTCCCATCTCCTTCATGAGACCCTGGCGCTGCTCGACGACATTGCTTTGGGCAATGGCAGCCGTCACTCCGAGCGCCAGGAGGCTGGCGACGAACATTGTACGCTTCATATCTTCCTTCCCTCATGGGCCGACCGATGGTGTCCCTACGAACCACCGTCAGCGGGCCGGCATTAGCGCACATCTCGTCAAGCTTGAGCACTCCACTTTAGAACACATCTATGTGAGGCGCTCTCGAGACCCTACTCCACGGGCTCTCCCGCAGCCGCCCAATCCTTGAAGCCGCCCTTGTAATGTTCCCGGATGTCCCGCCCGGCCGCCTGGGCGTATTCGATGGCCCGCACGGACCGGACGCCCGCCGCGCAGGAAAAGACGACTCGCTTGCCTTCGGGCAGAGCGGAGACATCGAAGGACGAGAGCGGATGGGAGACGGCTCCCGGAATGTGCCCGGCGGCGAATTCATGCGGCTCGCGCACGTCGACGAGCACGAAGGCCCCCTCTTGCAGCCCCTGCTTGACGGCGTCGCGGTCGAGATCGATGACTTTCGGCGTTTCACTCATGGCAACTCCTCCCTGGGATGAGTTCCGTCATACCGGCTCGGCAGGGAGGAGTGCAATCCAGGCTGTCTCAGGCGAGCGGTGGAATCCGCAGCACCCAGCCGGGCTGGATCATGTCCGGATCCTTGACCGGCGGCGAGTTGGCCTTGACGATCTCGGTGTATTTCGCGCCTTTGCCCTTGCCGTAGTGCTTCTCGGCGATCTCCCAGAGGGTGTCGCCCTTCTGGACCGTGTACATGGTCGAGGCTGCGGCGGGCTGCTGGACCTGCAGCTCGCTCGTGTCGACTTCGGCGACGCCATAGGTGTTGCCGAGGGACAGAATGATCTTCTCGGCCTCTTCCTGGTTGGTCGCCTGGCCGGACAGTTTCACCTTGTCGCCCTCGACCTGGATCCCGAGCTTGCTCGCATCGAATCCGTGGCCCTGGACCTCCTGCTGCAGCTTCTCGGGAGTGGCAGCGGCGGCACTGCCGCCGAAGATCTTGGCGCCGGCTTCCTTGATGAACTTGAACAGACCCATATGGTCCTCCTCCTGCTCCTGCCCGGCTCACGATGGCCAAGCTGGGAGGAAGACGCATGGCCGTCCCGGGGGTTCCGATCAGGCCAAACTCGAAAAGACATCCGCCAGCGACGGCAGGCGATCCTTGAGCCGGAGCAGGGCGATCAGCTCGATCTGCACGATGGCGGTTTCGAATTCCACGTCCGTCTCATGATCCAGCCGCTCCTCGAAGGCGGCGAGGATCTCGTCCTTCGAGCGGCCCTTCACGGCCATGATGAACGGGAAGCCGAATTTCTGCCTGTAGGCCTCGTTCAGCTTCAGGAAGCGGTCGCGCTCCGCCTCCGTCAGGCTGTCGAGGCCGGCGGAGGATTGCTCGTTGCGGGAATCGGCCGTGAGATCGGCAAGCTTCAGGCGCCCGGCGAGATCCGGATGGGCATTGATCAGCGCCTGCTTCTGCTCGTGGGTCGCCTGCGAGAGGACGTGGACCATGGCCGCATGAAGTCCCTCGGCCGTGTCCTGCCCGGTGGTCAGCCCGGCGTCGAAGGTGCGCTCGGCGATCCAGGGCGAATGCTCGAAGATGTCGCCGAAAAGCTCGACGAACATCATCCGGCTCATGCGGCTGGGCTTCATGTCCGCCGGGCGGTGGTTCCGGATCCAGTGGCGCGCGATGTCGATCCGCCGGGCCACCCAGACATTCTCGTGGGACGTCACGTAATCCAGGAACCGGGCAAGCGCCGCAGCGCGCCCTGGGCGGCCGACGAGGCGGCAATGGAGGCCCACCGACATCATCTTCGGCGCCGTCTCGCCTTCCGCGTAGAGCGTGTCGAAGCTGTCCTTCAGATAGGCGAAGAACTGGTCGCCTGCATTGAACCCCTGCGGGGTGGCAAAGCGCATGTCGTTGGCGTCCAGCGTATAGGGCACGATCAGCTGCTGCCGGTCGCCATGCTGCTCCCAATAGGGCAGCTCATCCGCGTAGGAATCGGCGCTGTAGAGGAAGCCGCCCTCCTCCGCCACGAGACGGTTGGTGTGCTCCGAGGTGCGGCCCGTGTACCAGCCGAGGGGCCGCTCGCCCGTCACCTCGGTATGGATGCGGATCGCTTCCCTCATATGCGCCCGCTCCTCCTCGGCCGAGAAGTCTCGGTAGTCGATCCATTTAAGCCCGTGGCTGGCGATCTCCCAACCGGCCTCTTTCATGGCGGCAACGGCCTCCGGATTGCGCATGAGAGCCGTGGCGACGCCGTAAACGGTCACCGGCAGGCCGCGCTCGGTGAACAGGCGCCACAGACGCCAGAAGCCGGCGCGGGAACCGTATTCGTAGATCGACTCCATGCTCATGTGCCGCTGGCCGAGCCAAGGCTGCGCACCCACGATCTCCGACAGGAACGCCTCGGAAGCCCGGTCGCCGTGCAGGATGTTGTTCTCGCCGCCCTCTTCATAGTTGATCACGAACTGAACGCAGATCCGGGCTCCGTTCGGCCAGCGCGGATGCGGCGGGTTGCGGCCATAGCCGACGAGGTCGCGCGGATAGGAGATGTCGGGCAAGATCAGCTTCCTCGATAGGTGGAGTAGCTCCAGGGCGAGACGAGGAGCGGGACATGGTAATGGCCGTCGGGCTCCGCGATGGTGAAGCGGATCGGCACGACATCCAGGAACGGCGGATCGGCGGTCGCGGTGCCGAGGGAAGCGAAATAGGCGCCGACCTCGAAGACAAGCTCGTATGTTCCCGGACGGAACGCGCCGCCAATCATCAGGGGCGCATCCGTGCGTCCATCCGCATTCGTCGTCGTGCGGACGACGGAGCGGCGCTGCGTCCCCTCGACGGCGAAGAGTTCGATGGCGACACCCTTGGCGGGCTTGCCGTTGACGGTATCCAGTACGTGGGTGGACAGGCGTCCCATAAGGCCTCGCGGTCAGTGCAGTGTCCTTCGACGGGTGGAATCTTTCGGGACCACGTTCCGCCGTCAAGCGCATCCATAAGTCTAGTTGCACAAGTCCCGGGCATTCGCGACAGGGAAGCTGTTGAAAAAACGGCAGCATGGGCCTTCCGCCAAGGGGAGCCGGGCCCTAGGCTGTGACGTCCCCATCTGACCAAGTGGCTGCATGATCGACCCGCAAATTTCCGAATGGATCAGCCAGATCATCCGCTGGGTCCATGTGATTACGGCCATCGCCTGGATCGGCTCGTCGTTCTATTTCATCCATCTGGATCTCAGCCTCAAGAAGCGCGAGGGGCTGCCTGAAGGCGTCGGCGGCGAGGCGTGGCAGGTCCATGGCGGCGGGTTCTACAACATGCGCAAATATCTCGTCGCGCCGGCCGAACTGCCCAAGGAGCTGACCTGGTTCAAATGGGAGAGCTATTCCACCTGGATCAGCGGCTTCTTCCTCATCGTCTGGGTCTATTATCTCCACGCGGACCTCTACACCATCGACCCAGCCGTGCGCGCCTTGGAGCCCTGGCAGGCACCCGCCATCGGGATCGGTGGCATCGCCGCGAGCTGGCTGGTCTATGAGGGGCTCTGCCGTTCGCCGCTGGGCAAGAACGGTTTCGTCCTCGGCGTCGCGCTTTTCGTCTACATCCTGCTGGCAGCCTTCGCCTTCACCCAGGTCTTCAATGGCCGAGCGGCCTTCCTCCATACGGGCGCGATGATCGCCACCTGGATGTCGGCGAGCGTCTTCTTCATCATCATCCCGAACCAGAAGAAGGTGGTGGCCGAGCTCCTGGCGGGCCGCTCGCCCGACCCGAAGCTCGGCAAGGAAGCCAAGCTGCGCTCGACGCACAACAACTACCTGACGCTGCCCGTCATCTTCCTGATGCTGTCGAACCATTATCCGCTGGCCTGGTCGTCGCGCTACGCGGTCGCCATCATCGGGCTGATCGTGATCGCGGGAGCCGTGATCCGGCACTTCTTCAACTCGCAGCATGCGGGCAAGGGCTCGCCCTGGTGGACCTGGGCCGTGGCCGCCCTTTGCATCTGGGCCGCGATCTGGCTGTCGATCCTCGGCAAGCCGGGGAACGCCAACTTGGCGTCCGCCCCTGCGGATGCGACGCCCGCAGCCGTTACGGCATCCTTCGACGAGGCCGTGCTGGCGATCCAGTCCCGCTGCTCGATGTGCCATGCGACCGAACCCGTCTGGGACGGCATCGTCACGGCCCCGAAGGGCGTGCGCCTCGACACGCCGGAGGAGATTGCCCGCCACGCGGAGATCATCCGCATCCAGAGCGTGCTGACCCACGCCATGCCGCCCAACAACATCACCGAGATGACCCTGGACGAGCGCAAGGCCGTGGCAACGTGGCTCGCGGCCAGGGAAACGGCTACGCGTTAAGGGCACGGCGCCTACCCAACAACGACAGCAACGGAGGATCGAGTGACCGAACTCACCCTGGAGACGGCCCAGACAATTGCCACCGCCGCCCTCAAGACCGCGCGGGAAAAATCCTTCAAGCCGCTTTCCGTCGTCGTCTACGACGCTCGGGGCGCCCTCAAGGCTCTCCTGTCGGAAGACGGCACCAGCCTCAAGCGGGCCGAGATCGCCATGGGCAAGGCCTATGGCGCCCTGGCGCTCGGAGCCGGCTCGCGGGCCCTGCACAAGATGGCGACCGACCGCCCCTATTTCGTCGCCTCGGCGACCCACGCGGTGGGCGGGCAGCTCGTACCGGTTCCGGGCGGAGTCCTGATCAAGGACGCCCAGGGGCGGATCTTGGGTTCGGTGGGCGTCTCCGGCGACACCTCGGACAATGACGAAATCGCCGCTGCAGGCGGCATCGAGGCCGCAGGATTGGTGTTCGACACCGGTGCCTGACGCTAGGTCAAACGGACAACCGTTTGTTATTCCAGGAATTTCTTAATTTTTTGGATAGTACTGGACATAAACAGTTGATTGATCAACAAATAGGGCAAGGTTACTGCCCTACCGGCTCTGACCGAGACATTCAAAGACCCTAAGAGAAAATCAGAAAGGGAACGCGTCCGATGTCATCATGGATCAAACGCACGGCTCTCGCCGCCGTCGCCACGGCCGCCCTCATGGGCGCCGCGTCGGCTGAAGTCGTCTACAACCGCGCCAATTCGGGCGAGCCCGAGACGCTCGACACCCACAAGACCTCGACGGTGCAGGAATTCCACATCCTCCAGGACATGCTCGAAGGACTTGTCGCCTATGACATGAAGGCCAAGGCCGTTCCCGGTCAGGCGGAGAAGTGGGAGGTCAGCGACGATGGCAGGACCTATCGCTTTACGCTTCGTAGTGGTCTGAAGTGGTCGAACGGCGATCCTGTGACGGCTGAGGACTTCGTCTATTCTTATCGCCGCATCATGGATCCGGCGACGGGCGCGAAGTACGCCAACATCCTCTACCCCATCAAGAACGCCGAGAAGATCAACAAGGGCCAGGCGAAGGTCGAGGAGCTCGGCGTCAAGGCGGTCGACCCGAAGACCGTCGAGATCACCCTCGAGCAGCCGACCCCCTACTTCATCGAGCTCCTCACCCACCAGACCAGCCTGCCCGTTCACAGGGCTTCGGTGGAGAAGTTCGGCAAGGACTACGTGAAGCCGGGCAACATGGTGACGAACGGCGCCTACAAGCTCGCCGAGTTCGTGCCGAACTCGCACATCAAGCTCGTCAAGAACGAGAACTACCGCGACGCCAAGAACGTCCAGATTGAAACGGTCAACTACTTCCCCACCCCGGACTTCGCCGCCATGGTGCGCCGTTACGAGGCCGGCGAGCTCGACACGACGGACGACGTTCCGGCCGACCAGATGAAGTCGCTCAAGGAGCGCTTCAAGGATCAGGTCCACGTCGGCCCTTGGATGGGTGGCTGGTACATGGTCGTGAACTCCTCCAAGGCTCCGTTCAATGACGTGCGCGTGCGCCAAGCCCTCTCGATGGCCCTCGACCGCGAGTTCATCGCGGATCAGATCTGGGGCCAGACCATGCTGCCCGCCTATTCCTTCATCCCCCCGGGCGTCGGCAACTACGGGGAGCCCGCCTATGTGGACTACAAGGATACCTCACCCATCGATCGTGAGGAAAAGGCCAAGGCCCTCCTGAAGGAAGCCGGGTTCGGCGAAGGCAAGCCGCTGAAGCTCGAAATCCGCTACAACACGACCGACAACAACCGCAACACGGTCATCGCCATTGCCGACCAGTGGAAGCAGATCGGCGTCGAAACGACCTTCATCAACACGGACGGCAAGACCCACTTCGCCCATCTGCGTGACGGCGGCGACTTCGACATCGCCCGCTACGGCTGGATCGCAGACTTCTCCGATCCGGACAACTTCCTGTTCCTCCTCCGGAGCGACAACAAGGGCTTCAACTACGGCAAGTACAACAATCCGGAGTTCGACAGCCTGCTCCGGCAGGGCGCCGCCGAGATGGATCTGAAGAAGCGTGCCGACATCATGAAGAAGGCTGAGACCATCCTCATGAAGGACATTCCCTGGATCCCGATCATGTACTACGGCAAGAGCCACCTGATCTCACCGAAGATCAAGGGCTTCGAGCACAATACGCGCGGCATCTATCCGACGCGGTTCCTCTCGAAGGTCCAGTAAAAATATTTCTTCCTAGGGGCGGTCTGCTCGTCAGGCCGCCCTATTGTATTTCTGTTATGCTGTAGCAGGAGGAGCTTTCCATGCTCTCCTTCATCTTCCGCCGTTTCTTGTCGGCCATCCCTACTCTTTTCATCATCATTACGCTCTCGTTCTTCCTGATCCGGCTCGCTCCCGGCGGACCGTTCGATCTGGAGCGGCCTCTCGAGGCCAAGGTGATGGAAAACCTCAACCGGATCTATCAGCTCGACAAGCCGCTCTTCGAGCAGTACCTGCTCTATCTGGGCGCGGTCGTGCGGGGCGATTTCGGCCCCTCCTTCATCCTGCGCGACTTCTCCGTGGCCGAGCTCTTCGCCCGAGGCCTGCCCATCTCGATGACACTCGGGGCTCTGGCTCTCTCATTCGCCATCATCGTGGGCGGCACCCTGGGCTCCATCGCGGCTCTGCGCCAGAACAGCACCATCGACTATCTCGTCACCGGCATGGGCGCCCTCGGTCTGACGATCCCGAATTTCGTCGTTGCACCCATTTTCCAGATCGTCTTCGGCCTCGCCCTGGCTTGGCTGCCGGTGGCCGGCTGGGCCAACGGCAATCTCCGTAATCTCGTCATGCCGGTCCTCGTGCTGTCCCTGCCGCAGATCGCGGTCGTCGCACGCATGACCCGCGCGGCCATGATCGAGAACCTGCGCTCCAACCACATCCGCACCCTGCGTTCGCTCGGTCTGCCCACGCGGGTGATCGTGGCCCATGCCCTGCGCGGCGCGGCCCTGCCCGTGGTGTCCTATCTCGGGCCCGCGGCGGCAGCCCTGCTCACCGGCTCCGTGGTAGTGGAGACCATCTTCGGCCTGCCGGGGATCGGACGCTACTTCGTCGAAGGCGCGCTCAACCGCGACTACACCCTCGTCATGGGCACGGTCGTGGTGGTGGCGATCTTCGTTCTGCTCTTCAACCTCGTGGTCGATATTCTCTACGCCCTTATCGATCCGCGCATTCGCTACGAGTGAGATCTCCCATGGCTGAAGGCGCCGTTCTTCCCGTCGAGACCATGACGGGTCCCATCACCGGACGCTCCCTTTGGGCCGAGGCTCGCGGGCGTCTCATCCGCAACCGCGCGGCCCTGACCAGCATCATCGTGCTGAGCTTCATTGCGCTCGCCTGCATCTTCGGGCCGTTCTTCACCGGTCATCCCTTCGACCGGGTCTATCCGGATTACGTGAAGGTGCCGGCAAGCATCGAGGCCTATCCGAAGGCCGATCAGATCGAGCCGAACATCGAGCGCATCGGCGCCCGCGTCCGGGCTAAGGCCGAAAACATCACGATCGACAACGACGTCGTCCGCATGACGCTCGTGAGCTCCAGCTCGCGGCCGATCGACGAGCGGTTGCTGGCCTATTTCGAGCGCTCCGACCTGTTTGGTCCCGCCAAGGTCGTCGAGAAGCAGCAGGAGGGTCAGCGGCTCGTCGTCGACGTGCCTCTGAAGCGGCAGCATTTCCTCTTCGGCACGGACACCAACGGGCGCGATCTTCTCACCCGCACCATGAGGGCAGGCCAGGTCTCGCTCGCCATCGGGCTGCTCGCCACCTTCGTGGCGATCCTGATCGGCGTGATCTACGGCGCCACATCGGGCTATCTCGGGGGACGCGTCGATCTGGTGATGATGCGCGTCGTCGACATCCTCTATTCGCTGCCCTTCATCTTCTTCGTCATCATGCTGGTCGTGTTCTTCGGCCGCAACTTCGTGCTCATGTTCATCGCGGTCGGCGCGGTGGAATGGCTCGACATGGCCCGCATCGTCCGCGGCCAGACGCTCTCCATCAAGCGCCAGGAATACGTCCAAGCCGCCGAGGCCCTGGGTGTAGAGACGAAGGGCATCATCCGCCGTCACGTGATCCCCAACACGCTGGGACCGGTGGTCGTCTACATGACGCTTCTCGTGCCGAAGGTGATCCTGCTCGAGAGCTTCCTGTCCTTCCTCGGCCTCGGCGTCCAGGAGCCCAACACAAGCCTCGGCGTTCTGATTTCCGAGGGCGCTAAGAACATCCAGGGCGCCACCTGGATGCTGATCTATCCCTCCATCACGCTTGTCGCGATTCTTTTCTGCCTGAACTTCATCGGCGACGGCTTGCGCGATGCTCTCGACCCGAAGGATCGCTGACATGAAGGACGCCAATATGGCCGAACCCGTTCTTTCCGTCCGCAACCTTCACGTCCGCTTCCGTACCGGCGACGGCATTCTCCATGCGGTGAAGGGCATCGACCTCGACATCAACCCGGGCGAGACCGTGGCCATCGTGGGCGAGTCCGGGTCGGGCAAGAGCCAGACCATGATGTCCGTCATGGGGCTGCTCGCCTCGAACGGCTGGGCCGAGGGCTCGGTCAAGTATCGCGGCGAGGAGCTGGTGGGCCTCTCCCCCGACAGGCTCAACCACTACCGCGGCTCCAAGCTCACCATGATCTTCCAGGAGCCGATGACTTCGCTGGACCCGCTCTACCGGATCGGCGATCAGCTCAGCCTCCCGCTCATCACCCATGGCGGCCTGAGCAAGGCCGCTGCCCGCAAGCGCGCCATCGAGCTTTTGGAGCTCGTCCGCATCCCGGACCCGGCCCGGCGCATCGACGCCTATCCGCACGAGATGTCCGGCGGCCAGCGCCAGCGGGTTATGATCGCCATGGCGCTCGCCAACAATCCGGACGTGCTGATCGCCGACGAGCCGACCACCGCTCTCGACGTGACCGTCCAAGCGCGCATCCTAGAGCTTCTCGCGGACCTGCAGAAGCGGCTCGGCATGTCGATCGTGTTCATCACACACGACCTCGGCGTCGTGCGCCGCTTCGCCGACCGCACCTACGTGATGAAGCGCGGCGAGGTGGTCGAAAGCGGCGACACCGACGCGATCTTCGCAGCGCCCAAGCACCCGTATACGCAAATGCTCATCGATGCCGAGCCGACGGGCCGCAAGGAGCCCGTCGCGTCCACGGCTCCCATGGTGATCGATGCGCGAAACATCGCGGTTCAATTCACGCTCGAGAAAAGCTTTTTCGGCAAGGCCACCCATGTGCTCAAAGCCGTCGACGATGTGAGCCTCAGGGTTCGCGCCGGCGAGACGGTGGGCGTCGTGGGCGAATCCGGCTCGGGCAAGTCGACGCTCGGCCGCGCCATCCTGCGCCTGCAACCCGCTTCGGGCATGGTGCGGTTCGAGGACCGCAACCTCATGCCCCTCGACCGGGGCGGCATGAGGCCGTTGCGGCGCCATCTCCAGCTCGTCTTCCAGGATCCGTTCGGCTCCCTCTCGCCGCGCATGACGGCGGGCGAGATCGTGACCGAGGGCCTCCTCGTCCACGAGCCCAGCATCTCGCGCAAGGAGCGCGACCGGCGCGCCTCACAGGCGTTCGAGGAGGTGCAGCTCGATCCGGCCTGGCGCAACCGCTTCCCGCACGAGTTCTCCGGCGGCCAGCGGCAGCGCATCGCCATCGCCCGCGCCATGATCCTGCATCCGAAGCTCGTGGTCCTCGACGAGCCGACCTCGGCGCTCGACCGCTCGGTCCAGAAGGAGATCGTCGAGCTCTTGCGCAGCCTGCAGAAGGCCCACGGCCTCGCCTACGTCTTCATCAGCCACGACCTTGCAGTCGTGCGCGCCCTCTCGGACGAGATCATGGTGATGAAGAGCGGCAAGGTGGTGGAACGCGGAACCGCGGAGGAGATCTTCGACCGGCCGCAGGAGGAGTACACCCGCGACCTGATCGCGGCCGCCTTCCTGACCGAGCGCAGCACGGCCGAGCCGGCCACTCAGCCTCTGGCGTCCTGAGACGGGAACCAGATTGCCGGGCGCGGATTTGACTCCGCGCCATGGCAAAGCTCGCAGCCTACCGCGCCAAGCGCGACTTCACGAAAACATCCGAGCCGGCGGGGAAAGCCTCCCGCCGGCGGGGCGCCTCCTTCGTCGTCCAGAAACACGACGCCTCCCGCCTGCATTACGATTTCCGTCTGGAGCTCGACGGCGTTCTCAAAAGCTGGGCGGTGGCCAAGGGTCCGAGCCTCGTCAAGGGCGAGAAGCGCCTTGCGGTTCATGTCGAGGATCACCCTCTCGGTTACGGCGATTTCGAAGGCACCATCCCCGAAGGCCAATATGGCGGCGGGACCGTTCTGCTCTGGGATCGCGGAACCTGGGAGCCGGAAGGCGATCCTCACGAGGGTTACGAGAAGGGCCGCCTCACTTTCCGCCTCGAGGGCGAGAAGCTGCAGGGGACATGGCATCTCGTCCGCATGGCCAAGCGCCCGCGCGAACGCCAGGAATCCTGGCTCCTGATCAAAGCCGACGACGGCTATGCGCGCGGTGAGGACGATCCGGATATTCTCGACGAGGCGCCCCTGTCCGTGAAAACAGGTCGCACGCTCGAGGAGATTGCTCCAGGTGGGGCGGCGAAAACTCCCGCGAAACGAAAAGCTCCTGCAAAGAAAGCCGCATCTTCGAAATCGGAGAAGCCTGCCAAGCGGGTCGCTTCGAAGTCCAAGATATCCGATGATGCGACAGCCGAAGTCGCCGGCGTGCCACTCACCCATCCGGACCGCGTGCTGTGGGAGGATCAGGGGCTCACCAAGAAGGAGCTGGCCACGTTCTATGCCGGCATCTCCGATTGGCTGCTGCCGCATCTGGTCAACCGTCCTCTCACGCTCGTCCGTTGCCCCGGCGGTGCGGAGAAGAAGTGCTTCGTCCAGCGTCATTCCTGGGCCGGCATGAGCGCCTTTATCCAAGCGGACATGGTGAAGGATGGAACGGGCAAGCAGGAGGTCCTGACCGTTCGGGACATTCAGGGCGTCGTTTCCCTCGTCCAAGCAGGCGTACTGGAGATGCATGTTTGGGGTGCGACCCTGGCCGACTTGGAACGGCCCGATCGTCTCATCTTCGATTTCGATCCCGGCGAAGGCGTGGAATGGCCGCGCGTGATCGAAGGGGCTATTGCCGTCCGCGAACGCCTGAAGGTGCTGGGCCTCGAAAGCTTCGTGAAGACGACAGGCGGCAAGGGCCTGCACGTGGTCGTGCCACTCAGGCCGAAAGCGCCATGGAAGGACGCCCTCGCCTTTACGCGGGAAATCGCCGAAGCCATGGCGGCCGACGAGCCGGATCGCTACACCACTACCTCCGTCAAGCAGGAGCGCGAGGGGCGAATCTTCATCGATTACCTGCGCAACAACCGCGAGGCATCGGCCGTTGCACCCTACTCGACCCGCTCGCGGCCCGGCGCTCCCGTAGCCACGCCGGTGGCCTGGGAGGAGTTGTCGCCTGATCTCAGGCCGAACGGCTTCACCGTCGCGAACCTGAGCAAGCGTCTCGCCTCGCTCAAGCAGGATCCCTGGGCAGGGATGAGCAAGGTCGACCAGGTGCTGCCGGAACGCGCACGGACGAAGCGGGCCTCACGGCAGAAATAGCCTCAGAAGATCGGGGCCTTGATCCCTTCCACCTCAAGGGTTTTCTGAACGGCCGGCCGCGCCAGCACGCGCTCTGCGAGAGCGTTCAGGTTCGGGATGCTGCGAGGCGGCCGCGGCAGGCCACGGCCCCAGCGGATCAGCATGAACAGGAAGAGGTCTGCCGCAGAGAAGCGCTCGCCGAGAAGCCATGTCTTGTCCCCGAGCTGCGCGGAGATCACGTCGAACATGCGGTTGAGGCGCTCGCTGGCCGCCTGCTTGACGGCCGGTGCGGCAGCCTCGTCGGTCACGTGCTCGTGCGGATAGAACCAAGCGCGATACTCCACCTGCGGCGTGTTCGTGAGGTGGATGATCCATTTGTAGAACTCGGCCCGCTCGGCGGTTCCGGAGGCGGGCGCAAGGCCCGATTCCGGGAACCTGTCGGCCAGATGCAGGACGATGGCGGCCGTCTCGAACAGGACCAGGTCGCCGTCGATCAGCACGGGGATGCGTCCGCTCGGGTTCAGCCTGAGGTATTCCGGGCTTTTCTGGGCGTTCTGCCCCCTGTCCACGAGGCGCAGCTCGAACTCGGCGCCGATTTCCCGCAGCATCATGTGCGGCAGCAGGCTGGCATTGCCGGGATAGTAGTAGAGTGAAAGCATCGTGGCAGCCCCTTCCATCTTGACTGGCAGAACTCTGGTACGTCCTGCCCGCAATCCCGTAAAGAGTGCGCCGGCTTCGATCCCAGCCTTCCTTTCCAGTTGTCATGCCCTATCGTCCTGGAGACATGGAGGATTGCGGATGACGGATCAGGAACGGACCTTGAGGGAAAAGCTCCGGATCAAACCCGGCGAGACGATCCGGCTGAAGGACCGCAGCCCGCGGGACAAGTCGCTCTTCGGCGACGAGCAGCAGACGAAGGCCGCCACGGCCGCTCTGGCGAAGGAGATCGATACCCTGCAGGATCGGCTCTACGCGGAAGGCTCCCGCGCCCTTCTGGTGGTCCTCCAGGGCACGGACACGTCGGGCAAGGACGGCACCATCCGCGGCGTCTTCAACGCGACCGGACCTCTTGGGGTCACGGTCCATGCGTTCGGCCCGCCCTCGCGGCTCGAACTGGAGCACGATTATCTCTGGCGCGTGCATGCCGCCTGCCCCCGGCGCGGCACCATCGGCATTTTCAACCGCTCCCATTACGAGGACGTTCTCGTCGGCAAGGTGCGCAAGCTCGCGCCCGAGAAGGTCATCGAGCAGCGCTACGAGCAGATCAACGCATTTGAGAAGATGCTCGTGGAGACCGGCACGACCATCCTCAAGTTCATGCTGCACATCTCGAAAGATGAGCAGAAGGAGAGGCTTCAGGAACGCCTCGCCGATCCGGCGAAGCACTGGAAGTTCAACCCGGGCGACCTGGAGGATCGGGAGCACTGGGACGACTACCAGGAAGCCTACGAGATCATGCTCCACCGCTGCTCGACCCAATGGGCGCCCTGGCACGTCATACCTGCCGACCGGAAATGGGTTCGCAATGCGGCCATCGCGACCATCGTCAAGGCCACCCTCGAGGAGATGGACCCGCAATATCCGAAAGTCTCCTGGAACCCAGGAGACTTCAAGGTCGAATAGCGAACGCCCGATCTACTGCTGGATGCCCGGATAGGCCCACAGCCCAGAGACGCGCATCAGGTCGCGGTAGATCACCATCCTCTCGTCCTTGGAGACTTTCGCGGCCTCCTCGATGGACGGCGCGTCGAGGGCGACGATCGGGAGGATCGGCGCGCTGATGTCGTATTGCCGAAAGGCGTCCTCGAGGAGCGTGCGGGCCCGGCGCATGTGGCTGGAGCTCGTCACCAGGATGACTGAATCGGCCGTGTGGCGTTTCAGGAGATTGGCGACGTTCAGCACGTTGCCGACCGTGTCCTTCGACTTGTCCTCGATCAGGATGCGGTCCCGGTCGATGCCCTTCTCCACGAGCCACTTGGTCATGACGTCGCCCTCGGTGACGCCTGCCTGGGGCTGTCCGCCGGTGACCATGATCCGGGCCGTCGGGTTGGCGTTCGCGGCCTTCAAGGCCACGTCCAGGCGGTCAAGAAGCGGCTTTTCCGCCGTGCCGTCCTTGGCCAGGGCATAGCCGAGGGCGACAATCATCACGCGGCCCGGAACAGTCGGCACGTCCACATTCGGGCGCTCCGCCATGATGGCCTCGGCATGGGCAAAACGCCGGCGATAGGCTTCCGCGCGCTCGCGGTCGAGGGCCGCCAGAGCCTGGTCCGTCAGCGCGGCCTCATCGGCCTTGCCCTCGATGCGGGCGAGCGCTGCGAGCCAGGCTTGGGCGTCGAAAGACGACGGGTTCTTGGCCAGGATGTCCTCGTAGGTCGCGCGGGCCCCGGCAAGGTTCTTCTGCAGGATCTGCGACGAGGCGACGGCGAAGCGAAAATCGAGGCGCTCCGGCGCGAGCGACGAGGCTTCCGCGAAGGCCTTTTCCACCACGTCGTAGCGGCCGTGCAGGGTGATGCCCTTGAAGACCTCGGCTTCCGCCTTCTTCACGTCCCCGCCGGACCAGTAATACTGCATGCCGGTATCCACGAGCGTCTTGATCCGGCTCGTGTTGCCCGGATCGAAAGCATGGGCGGTGACCGACACGGACAAAGCGAGCAAAGTGGCTGCGCTGATGAGTGCGAACTTACGCATGGCGAAGGGCTCCTTGATGTGGCCGGGCATTCAAAGCTGGAGCCGACGACAATCCGATGTCAAACTCAAACCCATCCACAGCCCGGGGTGAACTTTCGGATGGTCTTGCCGAGCCGAGGTTTAAGCGCGACAATAATCCTCATGAAGAGCATTCTCGTCCCGATTGAAGATCACGGCATCGTCGAGCCTCAGCTGCAGGCAGCCCTGCAGCTCGGCCGGATGTTCGACAGCTATATCGAGGGGATCGCGATCACCCCCGATTATCCGGTCGTCCTGCCGGTGGATATCGCTATCGGCGTGCCCTCCCCGATCACCCCGGAGAACCGCCTCGAAATGGCCCGCGCCTGCCGCGAGCGCTTCGAAGCCTTCATGACGACGCAGCAGATCGCCCGCGCATCGGCGGGGCTTCCCGGGCTGAGTTCGGGCTGGCGGCAGGATGGCCTGATGGAGGACGCCTTCCTCGGCGCCTACGGCCGGGTGTTCGATCTCGTCGTGGTCGGCCGACCGGACGGGTCGAACGGTCAGACCCGCCTTTCCACCGTGGAGGCGGCCCTGTTCGAGACCGGGCGCCCCGTTCTCATCGCGCCGCCGACCGCGCCCCGGACCTTCGCCGAAACCGCCGTGATTGCCTGGAACCGGAGCACCGAGACTGCCCGGGCTGTCCTGGGATCGATGCCCCTGCTCAAGAAGGCCCGGCGCATAATCGTGCTCGAACTCGAAGACTGGGGCGTTCCCGGCCCGTCCGGATCGGAGCTCGCCAGGCACCTGCGGATGCACGACCTGCCTGCAGAAGCCGTCACGGCGGCTGATCCTTCGAACAGGCCGGGCGAGACCATCCTGTCCGAGGCCGCCGCTCTCGGCTGCGACCTTCTCGTGAAGGGAGCCTACACCCAGAGCCGTCTGAGACAGATGTTCTTCGGCGGCGCGACCAGCCATATCCTGAGCAACACGTCGATGCCCGTTCTGATGGCTCACTGACAGGACCTCCCAATCACCATGTTCAGAGATGTCGCCGTCGTCCTCGACGATCGCTTTCAGCACCTGTTCAAGGGATCGGCGCGCTTGGAGAAGCTGGCGGAAGGCTGCCGCTGGGCTGAGGGGCCGGCCTATTTCCCAGCAGGTCGTTATCTCGTCTGGAGCGACATCCCCAACGACCGGATGATGCGCTTCGACGAGTCCTCGGGCGCCGTCAGCGTCTTTCGCCATCCGGCCGGGTATTCCAACGGCAACACGGTCGACCGCCAGGGCCGCCTCGTCACCTGCGAGCACGGCAACCGAAGGGTGACGCGCACCGAGCACGACGGGTCCATCACCGTGCTGGCGAGCCATCACCAGGGCAAGCGCCTCAACAGCCCCAACGACGTGGTGGTGAAGTCGGACGGCTCGATCTGGTTCACGGATCCGGCCTATGGCATCGATTCCGATTACGAGGGCCATAAGGCGGACAGCGAGATCGGCGCCTGCCATGTCTACCGCATCGATCCGCAATCGGGCGACGTGCGCATCGTGGCGGACGATTTCGTGCGCCCGAACGGGATCGCCTTCTCGCCCGACGAGACGCGCCTTTACGTGGCCGATACCGGCGCGACCCATCTCAAGGATGGACCGCGCCACATCCGCGCCTTCGACGTGAATGCCGATGGCGGCCTCTCGGGCGGCAAGGTCTTCGCCACCTGCACTCAGGGCCTGTTCGACGGCTTCCGGCTCGACGAGGCGGGACGGGTCTGGACCAGCGCCGGCGACGGGGTGCATTGCTATGACCCGGACGGCACCCTGATCGGCAAGGTCCTGGTGCCGGAAGGTGTGGCCAATGTCGTCTTCGGCGGACCGAAGCGGAACCGGCTCTACATCTGCGCCACCACGTCGCTCTACGCGATCATGCTGCCGGTGAACGGGGCCAAGACGTTTTAGATCTGAGCTTCAACGGCCGCCTTGTCGATCACCGACCATACGCGTTCGATCTTTCCGTCCCGGAATTCGTAAAAGACGTTCTCGGAAAAGGACACTCGCCTGCCGTTGACAGGGAGGCCGAGGAATTTTCCCGTCGGCGTGCAGTCGAAGAGCAGCCGGCTTGCAACGTGAGGCGGGTCGGAAATCAGCAGGCCGATTTGGAAATGGAGATCGGGGATATCCCGAACGTTGCGCTCCAGCATTTCGCGATAGCCCACCAATCCGATCCACCGGCCGTTGTAGGAGACGTCGTCATGAACGAACCGCTCCAATCTCGGCCAATCCCGCTCGTTCAGGCAGTCGATGTATGCGCGGTAGAGATTGGAGAGATCGGCTTTGTCCACGACGATTGCCCCGTGCTCCTGCAACATCCCTGCTGAAGCGCAGGCCGGGAGGGGATCTGCAGCCGGGACGGCACGATTCAAGGGGGCAGGAGAACCTGCCTATCTCCATCGGCCGTGATCATAGCTTCCCTCCTTCCTGGCTTGTGAATGGAAAGGGAAGGCAAAGCAATCACGCCGTCCGACTTTGCTAATCCGCTCCCGCAAGGGGGAGAAAAGGGCGGGTGGCCGATCGCGCTAATCGCTCACCCCCTCGCGCCCCTGAACCGCCATGAGCGTCGCCGTCAGCAGCGCGACCTGTTTCTCACGGCCGTCATGGACGGCGAACACGTCGGTCTAGGCCAGCGTGAGCGTCCTGCCTGCCTTGATGACCCTGCCCCGCGCCGTCATGCGCTCGCCGATCCCGGGCGCCATGAGGTTGATCTTGAACTCGGCCGTGAGAACGCCGGCACCGGGTGGCATCAGGGTCAGGGCCGCATAGCCGGCAGCGGAATCCGCGATGCTGGCGATCGCTCCCGCATGGACGAAACCGTGCTGCTGCGACACGGCTCTGCAGGCGGGCAGCGAGATCTCGACCAGACCTGGAGACACGCGAACGAGAGATGCGCCCAAGGTCGCCATCATCCCCTGGGACGCGAAGCTCGTCCGAACCCGCGCCTCGTAGCCGGGATCCTTGGGTGCCAGATCGTTCATGAGGTGTCTCCCAATGTCTTCAACCTAAGTCAGACCGCAAAAGTCTTGGAATCAAGCTCATTTTCCCGCATTGATCCGCCCCATGAAGCATTCCAGCGCCTCTTCCGCCCAAAAGATCCGCTCGGGCACCCTCGTCGGCATCGGCCTGATGCTGCTGGGCGTGTTCATGTTCGCCATGAACGACGTCATGGGGAAATGGCTCGTCGCCACCTATTCCGTCGGCCAGGTGCTGCTCCTGCGCAGCGTTGCGGCCCTGACGGTTCTTCTCCCCCTCATGCGTCGGCAGAAGGTGCCCTTCGCGATCCCGCCGCAGCCGGCCCTGCATGCGGTGAGGATCACCCTCTCGACGCTCGAGGTGGCCTGCTTCTACTGGGCCGTCACCTATCTGCCGCTCGCCGACGTGATGACCTATTACCTAGCCGGACCGATCTATGTGGCGGCCTTCGCGGCGTTCTGGCTCGGCGAGAAGATCGACAAGCCGCGCATCCTCGCCATCGGGATCGGCTTCGTCGGCGTTCTGATCGCTCTGCGGCCGTCCACGGCCACCCTGTCCCTGCCGGCCCTCATCGCGCTGGCCGGAAGCCTGTTCTACTCGCTCCTGATGATCACCACCCGCAAGCTGCGGGAGACCGACGATGCGACCCTCGTGCTCGGTCAGATTCTCGGGACGTTGATCTTCGGCCTCATCGCGGCGCCGCTTGCCTGGGTGATCCCGGGACCGCTCGACCTCGCAGGCCTGTTCCTTCTCGGCATCGTGTCCATGGCGGCCCATGTCTGCGTCAACCGCTCGCTGAAGATCGCGCCGGCCTCCGTGGTTGCGCCCTATCAGTATACGCTGATCGTCTGGGCGATCGTACTGGGCTACCTGTTCTTCGGGGACGTCGTGGGCTTCTGGACTCTGGTCGGCGCCGCCGTCATCTGTGGCGCGGGGCTGGCTCTTCTGCTTTTGGAACGCGAGGCTGCGCGGCGCGGACGGGAGGCGAAGGACATCGAGACGCCGGTTCTGCCGGAGGCGTGAGGGGTGCCTTTCGCGCCAGACCAATGAGAGTTGGATGGTCCGAGAGTCGAACTTGACATGCTGCATTGCGAAGCCGTCAATGACCCCATAAAACCATGGGGAGTTCGATGCGCCTGAAGCTCACACTCGCTGCCGCTGCAGCAGGCATTCTCTTTGCATCCGCGGCCTTTGCCCAGGACATCAAGATCGCTCTGATCGCCGGCAAGACCGGACCGCTCGAGGCCTATGCCAAGCAGACCGAAGCCGGCTTCATGATGGGGCTGGAATACCTCACCAAGGGCACGATGGCCGTCAATGGCCGCAAGATCAGCGTCATCGTGAAGGACGACCAGCTCAAGGCCGATCTCGCCAAGACGCTGCTGGAGCAGGCCTACAACGACGACAACGTCGATCTCGCCGTCGGCACCACGTCGTCGGCTGCCGCACTCGCGATGCTGCCGGTGGCCGAGGAGAACGGCAAGGTGCTGATCGTTGAGCCCGCCGTGGCCGACGCGATCACCGGCGACAAGTGGAACCGCTTCATCTTCCGCACCGCGCGCAACTCGACCCAGGACGCCTATGGTGCGGCGGCGGCCGTGCCAGTGAGCGGCGAGGTTTCCATCGCGACGCTCGCGCAGGATTACGCCTTCGGCAAGGACGGCGTCGCGGCGCTCAAGAACGCCCTCGCGGAGATCCGCCCGAACGCCAAGGTAGTGTTCGAGGAATATGCGCCGCAGAACGCCACGGACTTCACGGCCTCTGCCCAGAGGATCTTCGATGCGCTTAAGGACAAGCCGGGCAAGAAGATCATCAACATCATCTGGGCCGGCCAGCATCCGCTGCCGAAGATCGCCGACCTGAAGCCCGAGCGCTTCGGCATCGAAATCGCGCCGGGCGGCAACATCCTGCCGGCCATGCAGATCTACAAGAACTACCCGGGCATGGAAGGCGCGGTGTATTACTATTATGCCTTCCCGAAGAACGCCATGAACGACTGGCTCGTGGCCGAGCACCAGAAGCGTTTCAACGCGCCGCCGGACTTCTTCACCGCAGGCGGCTTCGCGGCGGCTTCCGCGGCCGTCACGGCGATCCAGAAGGCGGGCGGCACCGACCCCGAGAAGCTGATCACCGCCATGGAGGGCATGACCTTCGAGACGCCCAAGGGCCCCATGACCTTCCGCAAGGAAGACCATCAGGCCCTGCAGGAGATGTACCACTTCAAGGTCAAGGCCAACGGCAAGGACGCGAACGACCTGCTCGACCTCGTTAGCGTCATTCCGGCCGACAAGATGCCGATCCCGGTCCGCAATAAGCGCTGAGCCCACGTGACCTCAACGGCAGCAACGACGCCCGCGCTGGAAACGCGCGGGCTGACCATCCGCTTCGGCGGCCACGTGGCCGTCGATCACGTGTCGTGCAGGTTCACGCCCGGCACTCTCACGGCCATCGTCGGGCCGAACGGCGCCGGCAAGACCACCTATTTCAACCTCATCTCGGGACAGCTGCGCGCCACATCGGGTCAGGTCATGGTCGACGGCGAGGACATCACGGGACTGCCTGCCTCCGCCCGAACCCGGCGCGGACTGGGACGCGCGTTTCAGCTCACCAATCTGTTTCCGCAACTGACGGCGCTCGAGAATGTCCGCCTCGCGGTGCAGAGCCGCGCCGATGCGGGCTGGTCCATGTTCAAGGTGTGGAACGCGCGCCGCGATCTGATCGAGAAAGCGGAAAGCGTCCTCGAACGGGTGCGGCTTGCGGACAAGCGCCACGTGGCGCCGAAGGCGCTGTCGCACGGCGATCAGCGCAAGCTCGAGGTTGCGCTGCTGATCGCCATGGAGCCCAAGGTCTTCATGTTCGACGAGCCGACGGCCGGCATGAGCGTCGACGAGGTGCCGACCGTGCTCGAACTCATCCACGACATCAAGCAGCGCAGCGATGCCACCGTGCTTCTCGTGGAGCACAAGATGGATGTGGTGCGCTCGCTCTCCGACCGCATCATCGTGCTGCACAACGGCACGCTCGTGGCCGACGGCGAGCCCGCCGAGGTCATCGCCTCGCCGGTGGTGCAGGAAGCCTATCTCGGGGTGGAGGCTGCCCGTGCCTGAGCCCCTCCTCGATCTGACGGACGTGCATACGCATATCGGCCCCTACCACATCCTGCACGGCGTGGATTTCGCAGTGCCTGCCGGCGAGCTGACCATGCTGCTCGGCCGCAACGGCGCCGGCAAGACGACGACGCTTCGCACCGTCATGGGCCTGTGGCAGGCCTCGTCGGGCCGCATCCGGTTCGACGGCCGCGACATCACGAGAAGCGCCACGCCCGACATCGCGCGCTCGGGCATCGCCTACGTGCCGGAAGCCATGGGCATCTTCACCGACCTGACCGTGCGCGAGAACATCGTGCTCGCGGCCCGCAGCGGGCCGGTGGACAAGACCCGTCTCGACTGGATCCTCGGCCTGTTCCCTGCCCTCAAGCGCTTCTGGAACCTGCCGGCCGGCAACCTCTCCGGCGGCCAGAAGCAGATGCTCGCCATCGCCCGCGCCATCGCGGAGCCGCGCCGGCTGCTCCTCATCGACGAGCCGACTAAGGGTCTCGCGCCGGTGATGGTCCGCTCCATGATCGAGGCGTTCAAAGCGCTGAAAGCGTCAGGCGAGACGATCCTGCTGGTGGAGCAGAATTTCTACGCCGCGTCGGCGCTCGGCGACAACGTGGTGGTCATGGATGACGGGCGCATCGTCCATTCCGGCGCCATGAGCGAGCTGGTCGAGAACAATGCCCTGCAGCAGCGCCTGCTCGGCCTCTCCCTGGATGCGCACCAATGAGCGACATGACCGTTGACACCTCCGCCACCGCAGAGCTGCCGCGTGCCAAGGCGGATTGGCTGCCGCTCCTTCTCGTTCCGGCTCTCGCCCTGCTGGCGCTGCCCTTCGTCGGCAGCCCCTCGACCTGGGTGACGCTCACCGTGGCGGGGCTCGCCATGGGCATGATGATCTTCCTCATGGCCTCGGGGCTCACCCTGGTCTTCGGCCTGATGGACATCATCAATTTCGGCCACGGCGTCTTCATCTCGCTCGGCGCTTACGCGACGCTCCTCGTGCTCGGACCGCTCGCGGGTTGGGCGACGGCGGATTCCATCGGGCTGAACCTCGCGCTGTTGCTCCTGTGCATCCTTTGCGCCATGGCGATCACCGGCGTGGTTGGCGCAGTGTTCGAGCGGGTTGTCGTGCGCCCGGTCTATGGCAGCCACCTAAAGCAGATCCTCGTCACCATGGGCGGGCTGATCGTCACCGAACAGGCGATCCATGCGATCTGGGGCGCCTCGCCGATTCCGATCCCGCTGCCGCAGTCGCTTCGCGGCGCCTTCGTGCTCGGCGAGATCGTCATGGAGCGCTACCGCGTCGTCGCGGTCATCATCGGACTTGCGGTCTTCATCGGCATGCAACTGCTCCTCAACCGCACCCGGATCGGCCTCCTGATCCGCGCCGGCGTCGAGAATCCCGAGATGGTGGAGGCTCTCGGCTACCGCATCCGCCGCCTCTTCGTGAGCGTCTTCATCGCAGGCTCCGCGCTCGCGGGCCTCGGGGGCGTCATGTGGGCCTTCTATCGCCAGACGCTCACGGCCGGCATGGGCATGGAGGTGATGGTGCTGGTGTTCATCGTCATCATCATCGGCGGCCTCGGCTCCGTCGGCGGCTGCTTCGTCGGCTCGATCCTCGTCGCGCTGGTGGCCAATTACGTCGGCTTCATCGAGCCCAAGCTCGCCCTGATCTCCAACATCCTCGTCATGGCCCTCGTGCTGATCTGGCGTCCGCAGGGCCTTTTTCCGGTGGCCCGTCGATGAGCACGTCTCCCGCCCTTGCCCTTCCCTTCGACGAAACCCGCCGGCGCGGCGGCTTCTCAAGCACGATCCTGTCCTCGGACATGCCGCGCTCGAAGGTGCTGAGCATCATCCTGCTCGCCATCCTGCTGCTGCTCGCGGCAACGCCGTTCCTGTTCTCGGGGAGCCAGCCGATCGGCACCGCGGCGAAGATCTGCGTCTTCATCGTGCTGGTCGCCAGCTACGATCTTCTGCTCGGCTATTCCGGCATCGTGTCCTTCGCGCATACGATGTTCTTCGGCATCGGCGGCTACGGCATCGCCATTGCGCTCGAACGTATGGGTCCCACCTGGGGCTCAGCTGCCGTCGGACTTGTGTCGGCGCTGATGCTGTCCGCCGTGCTCGCCGTCGCTATCGGCCTCCTGTCACTGCGGGTGCGCGCCATTTTCTTCTCGATGATCACGCTCGCGGTCGCCTCGGCGGCCGCGGTTCTCGCTTCGCAGCTATCGGATGTAACCGGAGGCGAGGACGGCTTGTCGTTCCAGCTGCCGCCGGCGTTGCGCCCGGCCTTCCGGCTCCTGTCGGAGCCCCTCTTCGGCACGGCCGTCAACGGACGGCTGATCGCCTATTATCTCGTGTTCGCCGTCTCGCTCGTCGTCTTCCTCGTCCTCTTGCGCATCGTGAACTCGCCCTTCGGGCGCGTGCTGCAGGCCATCCGCGAGAACGAGTTCCGCGCCGAGGCCCTCGGCTATCGGGTCGTCGCCTACCGCACGGCGGCCTCCGTCATCTCGGCCCTCGCCGCCACGATCGCCGGTGCGCTGATGGCCCTGTGGCTGCGTTATAACGGGCCTGACACCACCCTGTCCTTCTCGATCATGATCGACATCCTCCTCATGGTGGTGATCGGCGGCATGGGCACCATGTACGGGGCGGTCGTCGGGGCCGCTCTGTTCGTCCTGGCCCAAAGCTACCTGCAGGTTCTGATGGGCGCCGGGAGCGCAGCCTTGGCCGGCATCCCGCTCCTGCCGAACCTGATCCATCCGGATCGCTGGCTCCTGTGGCTCGGCGCGCTGTTCGTCATCAGCGTCTATGCCTTCCCAGGCGGCATCGTCGGGCGCCTAAGGCAAGCGAGGCAATAAAGGTTAGCCGTGGAAACCTTCACGAACCTCGAACCGTTTTCTCCAAAAGAGCGGAGGAGACGTAATGAGCCGTGCCTTTGTTCGTGAAACCGAGGGTGGAGAAGCCTTCGAGGATCTTCCCGACCGGATGATCAGTCCACATCATCTCGTGACGCCCTCGGGGCTGGCCCAGATGGAAGCAGAGATCGAGGCCCTGCAGAAGCGCCTCGCCGAGGCTCAGTCCGCAGACGACAAGGCCGAAGTAGCGCGCCTCACCCGCGACCTGCGCTACTGGTCCGCCCGCCGGGCCTCCTCCGAGGTGGTGCCGCCCCCCACGGACAGCGCTCATGTCCGCTTCGGCGCCCGGGTCACCTTCGAGCGCGAGGACGGCCGGCGGCAGACCTACCGGATCGTGGGCGAGGACGAGGCAGATCCCGCGAAGGGGAGCCTGTCCTATGTGTCTCCTCTGGCACAGGCGCTCATGGGCAAGGAGATCGGCGACGTGGTGCCCATCGGGCAGACCACGGCCGAGATCGTCGAGATCGGCTTGTGACACTCCGCTTCGTCACCGCCTGTTGTCACTGGCCCTGTACCGGTGATCCCGATCTGAGAGGCACGGTGCTCTTCCTGATCGGGATGGGCGGGACAAGGCCGGCCATGACGTCGGAAAGGTAGCGTCGTTGTTCTCAGCCGGTGCACGCCCAACTAGCCGACGCTCGCGTAATACGCGCGCTTGGCTTCGTACATCAGGAGATCGGCGCGCTTGACGACCGCTTCCAGCCTCTCGCCCGGTTGGCTCGTCGCCGCACCCATGGCGAAGCTGAGAGGCAGACCGGTGTAGAACTGGTTGTTGACCTCGAGCAGGTTCTCGATGCTGTCCGTCACGACCTTGGCATCGCGCTCATCGGTGCCCGGCATCAGAAGAGCGAACTCGTCGCCGCCGATGCGCGCGGCATAGGACGGCTTGTCGACGGCCTTGCTCAGCACCTCGCCGGCCCGACGCAGCAAGGCATCGCCAGCCGCGTGACCGAGCTGGTCATTCGCCGCCTTCAGTCCGTTGAGGTCGATAATGACGATGCTGACCGGGAATGGTCCCTTGCGCTCCAGGCGGTTGAGCTCGTCGACATAGAAGGAGCGGTTGTAGAGTTTGGTCAGGACGTCGTGCTTGCCCAGATATTCCAGATAGGCTTCGGCGCGCTTGCGGGCGGTGATGTCGGTGAGCGCCACCTGGACCAGCGACCAATCCTTTTCATGGCCGGGCAACACGGAGAACTGCAGATGAAGATGCAGTTCGTCGCCCGAAAGGGAGTAATTGACGACCTCGCGCTGCTGGAAAATCTTTCCGTTCCAGAGGTCGATCAGCTGCTCCTTGAAGTGCTCGCGCATCTCGTCACGGAACACGTCGCCGAGACGCATTAGCAGGGTCTGCTTGTCGGGCGCCGAGAAGAGGTCGAGGGTGTGCCGATTCACGTCGATCACGCGGATCTCACTCATGCAGCGCGAGACGAACTCGGGATGGACATCGGTGAAGACGCGGAAATCGGCGATCCCCTGCCGACGCACATCGTCGAGAAGCTGCTTGACTGAGCTGAAATCCTCCACCCACAGCGAGACCGGCGAGTGCTCGAAAAGGCCGCGGGCATAGGTCTCGCTGGCCGCAAGCTGCCGGCGCGCCGTCTCGCGCTCGGTCACGTCCTCAATGGCGATCAGAACCCGGTCCCATCTCTCCTCGTGCCCCGGCAGCACGCTGCCCTTGAGCTGAATGTCGAGCCTCTTTCCCGACAGAGTGTAATTCACCGTATCGCTGAAGAATTCCGTCCGGCCGTCCCAGAGCTGCACGAGTTCATCGATGTGAGTCTTCAGCATGTCATTGCGGAAGATTCGGTCGAGATTGTCGACGAGCCGCGGCAGATCTTCGGCTTCGAACAGGCTCAGCGTCCTGCGGTTCACCTTGATGACGCGGATCAGGCTGGAACAGGCCTCCACGCGTGCTGTGTCCTCCAACAGGTAATCCCGCAGCGAGGTCACGCCGGCTGCTCGCCATTGCGTGAACAGCTGCTTGAGGCCGCTGTAGTCTTCCAGCCACAGGGAAACAGGTGCCAGTTCGAACATCTCGGCATCGTTGGCGCGTTCGCCTGCCGGCTGAACGGTGAAACGGTCGGTTTTGGAGGTCAGCATGGAAGGCCCGAACATCAACCCAATGTCGGGACGCTATTCAACCCAGACCCGCAATGTAATACTAGGTTAGAAAGGGTGTTTTTTCAGGCATAATGAAAGTTGTCCAAGAAGCAGGTATTCTTGCAACACTGCCGAATTACCACACATGTCTCCAGATTTAGTTTCGTCGTCCCCGACCTTGTGCCGGTGATCCCGGTCCTGTGACATGCTACCGCCTGCTTGGCACGATAGCTGTCGCTTCGATCTCGAGCCGGGCAGCCTTTTCTACCAACCGCACGACCTGGACGAGCGCCATGGCCGGATAATGGGCGCCGAATACCTCCCGATAAGCGCGGCCCAGTTCGCGAAGATTGGCGAGGTACTCGTCGATATCGACCACATACCAGGTCAGGCGCACGAGGTGCCGGGGTTCCGCTCCTCCCTCGGCGAGAATGGCACGGATGTTCTCGAAGATCTGACGCGCTTGGGCGACAAACCCATTGGCGAAGGTTTCGCTCTCGTCCCAGCCGACGATGCCGCCCGTCACAAGAACGCTGCCTTCAGCCATCATGCCGTTGGCATAACCTTTGGGCGTCGGCCAATGCTTCGGGTTGAGGACCTCAGGTCCATCGTCGATGCCTGGCATGGGAGCGCCTTCCAGAGCGGCTGACATTGGTGTTCCTTTCCCTATCGATTGGACGCCGAGTCGAGGTCGCCGGAGCGCCGGCTCTCCAGCATTTTCAGAAGCTCGCGCGCGATCACGATCTTTTGGACCTCGGTGGCGCCCTCGTAGATGCGCAAGGACCGAACTTCCCGATACAATTCCTCGACCTTCACGCCCTTGGTGACGCCGAGACCGCCGAAAATCTGCACGGCCTTGTCGATAACGCCCTGCGCCGTTTCCGTCGCGTACATCTTCGCCATGGCGGCTTCCCGCGTCACGCGCGGTGCTCCCTGATCCTTGGTCCAGGCTGCGCGATAGACGAGAAGCGCAGCGCTGTCCACGCCCGTCGCCATGTCGGCGAGAGCGCCTTGAGTCATCTGCAAGTCGCCGAGAGGCGCACCGAAGAGCTTGCGGGAGGAGGCATGCTGCAGCGCCTCGGCGAGAGCGCGGCGCGCCAGGCCGAGCGCGGCTGCGCCGACCGTCGAGCGGAACACGTCGAGCGTCGCCATGGCGACCTTGAAGCCCTCTCCCGGCCCGCCGATGCGCTTCGCCAGCGGCACGCGGCATGCCTCGAACCGCAGGGTCGCAAGCGGGTGAGGCGCAATCACATCGATGCGGTTCTCGATGCTCAACCCGGGCGTCTGCGCATCCACAACATAGGCGGACAAGCCCTTTGCGCCGGGCGCCTCGCCCGAGCGGGCGAAGACCACGTAATGATCCGCGATCCCGCCATTGGAGATCCAGGTCTTCACGCCGTCGATCCGTACATGATCCGGCCCGTCCGGATTGGCCGTGGTGCTCATGGCCGCCACATCCGATCCGGCCTCCGGCTCCGAGAGCGCGAAAGCCGCAATGGCCTCTCCCCGCGCGACCGGCGGCAGGTACTGCTCCTTGAGCGCCTCTGTGCCGAAGAGCGTGATCGGCCCCGTGCCGAGGCCCTGCATGGCGAAGGCGAAATCGGCCAGACCTTCGTGGGCAGCCAATGTTTCCCGGGCCAGGCACAAGGTGCGCACATCGAAGGCAGGATAAAGGCCGCCATAAGCCTCAGGCACGACCGCCTTGAGCCATCCTCCTTCACCCAACCGGTGCACGAGGCGCCGGCAGGAGGCATCCACGTCGTGATGATCGACGAGCGGCTTGATGTCCTGTGCCGCCCATGCGGTCAGGTCACCGGCAAACCGACGATGGCGATCCTCGAAGAACGGCCAGGAGAGAAAGCTCGCATCGAACACATCAATCTCCCTTGAAGACAGGCTTCTCTTTCGCCGCGAAGGCGCGGAAGGCGCGGGCGAAATCTTCTGTCGTCATGCACAAAGCCTGCGCGACGGCCTCCGCCTCGATGGCTTCCTCCACCGACATGGCCCATTCCATGGCGAGCATGCGCTTCGTCATGGTGTTGGCATAGGTTGGCCCGGTGCCGATCGCGCGGGCGAGATTGCCGGCCTCGGCGAGAAGATCTGCGGCCTCGACGAGGCGGCTGAAGAAGCCCCAGCGCTCGCCCTCCTCGGCGCTCATGAAGCGTCCCGTGTAGAGGAGTTCCGAGGCACGCCCCTGTCCGATGATGCGCGGAAGAATGGCGCAGGCGCCCATGTCGCAGCCCGCGAGCCCGACCTTGTTGAACAGGAACGCCACCTTGGCCCCCGGCGCTGCAAGACGCAGATCGGATGCCATGGCGATGATGGCACCGGCTCCCGCGCAGATGCCCTCGACCGCCGCCACGATGGGCTGCGGCGCGGCGCGCATGGCTTTGACCAGCTCGCCCGTCATCCGCGTGAAGGCGGTGAGACCCTTGGTGTCCATCTCGACGAGCGGACCGATGATCTCGAACACATCGCCTCCGGACGAGAAATTGCCACCCGCTCCCGTGATGACGATGGCTTTGACTTCATCGTCCTTGGCGCAAGCATGAAAGAAATCCGTCAGTTCGCGATAGCTCTCGAAGGTGAGCGGGTTCTTCCTGTCAGGACGGTTGAGGGTGACCGTCGCGACGGGTCCGTCGACCGACAGCAGGAAATGCCGCGGCTCATAAGCGGCCAGCGGCAGGGTGACGGAATTAGCGAATTTCGTCACTGGTCGTCTCCCATGATGGCGCGCCTTGCAGACAGCTTGGTTTTCGCGAGCAGCCGCATGAGTTCGCTGCGATCCTTGGCGCTAAGATCACCGAAGAGATCGGCAATCCAATGTTCATGCTCGCCGGCCATGGTCCGGAACTCGGCGCGACCTTCGTCAGTGAGGCTGATCACCATGGCCCGCCGGTCGGTCGGCGACACGGTCCGCACCACATGGCCGGAGGCCACGAGCCGGTCGACGAGGCCGGTGAGATTGCCGTTCGACACCATCATCCGCTTCGAGAGATCGGACAGCATCATGCCGTCCGGGGCCTTGTCGAGCTGCGCCATCAGGTCGAAGCGCGGAAGCGTTACGTCGAAGCGCTCGCGCAGGCGTCGGCGCACTTCGCCCTCGATCAGGGTGGAGCAGGTGAGAAGCCGCAGCCAGAGGCGCAGTTCCTCCCGGTGATCCTCGGGCTGTTCGACCGCCTTGGTCTCGGCGTCGAGAGGGATTGCTTGATCGTCCATCGTCAGATTTCTCCACCGGCCACCAGGATGGCCTGCCCCGTCACGGACCGCGCACCCTCGCCGCACAGCCAGAGCACGGCATCGGCGATCTCCGAGGGATCGATCAAGCGTCCCTGCGGGTTATGTTTCACGAATTCGGCGAGCGTCTCGTCCCGGGTCCGGTTGGTTTTCGTCATGATCCGATCGAGGCTCTCCGCCACGAGATCGGTGTCGGTGAAGCCAGGGCACACGGCATTGACGGTGACGCCAGTCTTTGCCGTCTCGAGCGCGAGCGCGCGAACGAAGCCGATAACCGCATGCTTGGCGGCGCAATAGGCGCTCACATAAGGATAGCCCTTGAGGCCCGCGGTCGACGCCACGGCGACGATGCGCCCGAAGCCACGCTCCGTCATGGAGCCGAGCACGGCCTGTGCCATGTTGGTGACGCCGAGCAGGTTCACGTCCAGCATCTGCCGGAACACCTCAGGTCCCGTTTTCATGAACGGCGCGGAGGCAGCCGAACCGGCGTTGGCGATCATCAGATCGACCGGCCCGTAGCGATCGACCGCTTCCTGTACGGCTCTTCGCACCGCCTGCGCGTCCGTCACGTCGGCCACCGCAGCACCATGAGCATCGCCGCGAGAAATTGCTTCTTCGAGCGATGCGGGACTGCGCCCAATGATGGTCACCGTCGCGCCGACCTTCACGAGCGATGCCGCGATGGTGCGGCCGATTCCGCGGTTGCCGCCGGTGACCAAGGCATGCCGGCCTTTGAAAGGTGTCATGGTCATGTCATTCCGCCGCGAGGGGCTTCTCGCTGGCCTCCATCTTCAGCTCCGCCCGGGTCTTGGGCTTCGCCTTCACTTTGAGGTCCTCGAGATCCTGCCGGTCGCGGACGGCGTTGCGGAAGATCTGGTCTTTGCCAGCGAGGTACGGCGACGGGCAATGAATGTCCTTCGCACCGTACCAGGCGGCGGCCTTCATGGTGAAGAACGGATCGACCAGATGCGGCCGGCCGAGCGCAACGAGATCCGCACGGCCGGCTGCCAGGATCGTGTTCACCTGATCGGCAGCCGTGATGTTGCCGACACACATGGTAGCGACCTGCGCTTCGTTGCGCACCTGATCGGAGAGCGGCGTCTGGAACATGCGCCCGTAGATCGGCCGCGCTTCGCGCACGGTCTGCCCTGTCGAGACGTCGACGAGGTCGACCCCATGCTCGGCGAAGGCCCGGGCGATCTCGACCGCATCATCACCCGTCACACCTCCATCCGCCCAATCGGTCGCGGAGATGCGCACGGACATGGGCTTGTGCGCGGGCCAGACCTCGCGCATGGCGTCGAACACCTCGAGCGGGAACCGCAGCCTGTTCTCAAGCAAACCGCCATACTCGTCCGTGCGGCGGTTCGTGAGCGGCGACAGGAAGCTCGCCAGCAAATAGCCGTGGGCGCAATGGAGTTCGAGCATATCGAACCCGGCCCGCTCGCCGCGCTTGGCCGCCTCAACGAACTGCGTCTTGATGCGGTCCATGTCCGCGCGCGACGCTTCGCGCGGGACTTGGCTGTCCGGAAAGTAAGGGATCGGCGATGCGGAGCAGATGTCCCAGGCGCCCTCCTCCAGCGGCCGGTCCATGCCCTCCCACATGAGCTTGGTGGCACCCTTGCGGCCGGAATGTCCGAGCTGCAGGCAGAACATCGCGCCGGAATTGGCATGGACATAATCGACGATACGCTTCCAGGCGGCTTCCTGCTCGTCGTTCCATAGGCCCGTGCAGCCGAGCGTGATGCGCGCCTCCGGCGAGACGCAGGTCATTTCGGTGAAAACCAGTCCCGCGCCGCCCATGGCGCGCGCGCCGTAATGGACGAGATGGAAGTCGCCCGGCATGCCGTCCTTGGCTGAGTACATGTCCATCGGCGACACGACGACCCGGTTCGCAACGACCATCTCCCGCAACCGGAAGGGCTGGAACATGGGCACGCTCGGGCTGTCGACCGATACATCGAAGCCCTGCTTTCGCACCTGCCTTGCAAAGGTCCTGTCGACGGCTGCCACGAAGTCGGGCGCGCGCAGGCGTAGGTTGTCGTAGGTGATCGCCTTCGCGCGCGTCATGACGCCGAAGGCGAACTGCACCGGATCGAAATCCCAGAAGCGCGCCACGTGCTCGAACCAGACCAAGGACACATCGGCCGCGTGCTGCGTCTTCTCCACCTCCTCACGCCGTCCGGTCTCGTAGAGCGCCAGCGCCCCCTCGACGCTCGGGTCGCGACGGAAGGCCTCGTAGAGCGCAATAGCATCCTCCATGGCGAGCTTCGTGCCGGAGCCGATGGAGAAATGCGCCGAGGCCTTGGCATCACCCAGGAGCACCTTGTTGCCCATGACCCAGCGCTTGTTGCGGATCATTGGGAAGTTGCGCCAGATCGAGCGGTTGGTGAGAATGCGATGGCCGCCGAGGAACCAGCCGAAGATCTTTTCCATGAGCGCGGCCGATTCGGCCTCGCTCTTGTCCTTCAGCCCGGCCCGCTCAAAAGTCTCCGGATCGGTCTCGAACACCCAGGTGGAACGGTTCGCCTCGTATTGGTAGGCATGGGCAATGAACGGGCCCCACTCGGTCTCCTGGAAGATGAAGGTGAAGGCATCGAGCGGTTTGGTCGAACCCATCCAAGTGAACTTGTTGGGCCGCAGATCCACCTCGGGCTGGAAGTGATCCGCATAGCGCTCCCGGAAGCGGCTGTTGATGCCGTCCGCCACGACCACGAGATCCGCATCCGCGAACAGGCTCTCGTCATCCACGTCGGCTTCGTAGCGCAGCGTGACGCCGAGCTCCTGCGCGCGATCCTGCAGAATAAGGAGCAGCGTACGGCGCGAGCAGCCGCAGAAGCCGTTGCCGCCGATCCGGTGCTCGGTTCCCCTGAAATGGATGGCAATGTCGTCCCAATAGGCGAATTCCCGCACGATCCGCCGGTAGCTTGGCAGGTCGTATTTCTCGAAATTATCCAGCGTCGCATCGGAGAACACGACACCGAAGCCGAACGTCTCGTCGGCGCGGTTGCGCTCATAGACCGTGATGTCGGATTCCGGCCGAAGCTTTTTCAGCAGGATCGCGAAATAAAGCCCCGCCGGGCCACCGCCGATGATCGCCGTCTTCATGAGAATCCTACCCGAAAATTGCACTTATTGTTTTAAGCTTAAAATAATTTTGGATCAACCTGTGACGCCGATCCTTCGCCGAACTCTCTTCAGCCGGCTATCAGGCACTCATTGCTTCGTGGTGATTGTCGGCTTCCTGGGCAATCCGGCGCAGCTCGAAGCGCTGCAGCTTGCCGGTCTGGGTGCGCGGCAGCGCTTCCACGAACTCGATGAGGCGCGGATACTTGTAAGGTGCAATCTCCGCCTTCACGTGATCCTGCAGCACCTTCGTCAGTTCGAGCCCTGGGATATGGCCGGGATGCAGGACCACATAGGCCTTGACCACCGTGCCGCGTCCGTCGTCGGGGGCGCCCACCACACCGCACTCGGCCACGGCCGGATGGGTGAGGAGCGCCGCTTCGACCTCCGGGCCGGCGATGTTGTAGCCGGCCGAGATGATCATGTCGTCGGAGCGGGCCTGATACCAGAAGTAACCGTCCTCATCCATCAGGTAGGTATCGCCGGTGATGTTCCAGCCGTTCTGGACGTATTTGCCCTGCCGTTCGTCGGCGAGATAGCGGCATCCGGTGGGCCCGCGGACGGCGAGGCGACCGATGCTGCCAGGCGGGAGGTCGCGTCCCTCTTCATCGACGACCTTCGCCTCGTAGCCCGGAACGGGCTTTCCAGTCGAGCCAGGGCGGATCTCGTCCTCTCTCGCGGCGATGAAGATGTGCAGCATCTCGGTTGCGCCGATTCCGTCCATGAGCCGGATGTTCGTGGCGGCCTTCCAAGCCTCGAATGTACCCTTCGGCAAGGGCTCACCGGCGGAGACGCATTTGCGTAAGGACGAGATGTCGTAGCCTTCAAGCTTGGAGAGCATCGCCCGGTAGGCAGTCGGCGCTGTAAAGCAGATGGTGGCCCTGTACTGCATGATGGCGGGCAGAAGATCGTCGGGCCCGGCCTTCTCCAGCAGAACGCTCGAGGCGCCGACGCGCATGGGGAACAGGACGATTCCACCAAGTCCGAAGGTGAAGGCGAGCGGCGGGGAGCCGATGAAACGGTCGCTCGGCTCGGGCCGCAGCACGTTTTTCGCATAGCCGTCGCAGATCGCCAGCATGTCGCGATGGAAATGCATGGTGCCCTTCGGCTCGCCCGTCGTGCCCGACGTGAAGCCGATGAGGCAGACGTCGTCTGCCGCCGTGTCGAGCGCATCGAAATCGGGCGAGACCTCGGCCATCAAGGCTTCGAGGCTATCAGGCCTGTCCGATCCCCAATACACCACATGCTGGAGATCTGGCGCCGTCGTCCTGGCGCGCTCCATCTCCTCCCGGAGGCGATGGTCGCAGAAGGCGATGGTGATCTTCGCCTTATTGAGCGGATACGCGATCTCCTTGGCGCGCAGGAGCGGCATGGTGGCCACCACCACCCCACCGGCCTTCAGAACCGCCAGATAGGCTGCCACCATCATCGGGTTGTTGGCGGAGCGCAGGAGAACGCGGTTGCCCGGAACGAAGCCGAGCCTGTGGACCAGCACGTTGCAGATGCGGTTCACCCGCTCCTGGAGAGCCCGGTAGGTCAGCGTCTCGGTGGGGCTGATGAGGCAGGGCTCATCGCCCCTGCCCTCATCGACCCATCGATCGAGAAACGCCACGGCGCAGTTGAGCCGCTCGGGATACTGAAGCTCGGGCCGGGTGAACCGGAACTCCGGCCATTGATCCCGCGGCGGAAGATTGTCCCTCGCGAAGGTATCCACATGGGCCGTGTCCGCCATCGTCCGCTCCTCTGACTTATTGTGCGGCAGGAGAACGGAGCTCGCTTAACTTGGGTTGGTCGCAGGGGAGCGAAGTCACGAGATCGCATTGCATGGCGAACCCCGTGTCGCTGCCCATTCGCCGCCAATCACGCGCTCGTCATTCCGCCTACCATCCTCTGCGAAATAATCCGCTTGAAGAACCTGAGAAATATTTTAATCTTAAAATAATCCTTGGCAATCCCAAAGATTGGGCGAAGACTGGGGATGCCGATAGGGAAGCTCCGATAAAGGGAGTGTTCGGCAAAAAAGTTTTGCGGCAGAGTATCGCCGACTTGTCCGTCGAGGCGTCTCACGTCTCGCCGGGAACAATCATGCAGCACAGCCAATGTGCGCAGGGAACAGCCACTCGGGAGACTATGATGAACGTGACGATCAAAACCCTTGGCCTTGCAGCGGCCGTCGGCTTGGCTGCGGCACCGGCCATGGCGCAGGAGAAGCTGAAGGTCGGACTGCTGCTGACCCTCTCCGGTCCCTCCGCCGTCCTCGGCCAACAGGCCCGCGACGGTTTCCAACTTGCGGTGAAGGACCTCGGCGGCAAGCTTGGCGGACGGGACGTCGAGGTGATCGTCGTCGACGACGAATTGAAGCCGGACGTGGCGGTGACGAAGGTGAAAGGCCTCCTAGAGCGCGACAAGGTGGACTTCGTCGTAGGCCCAATTTTCTCGAACGTGGCCGTTGCTGTTCACAAGCCCATCGTAGACGCGAACACATTCTACATCAGCACCAATGCCGGTCCCTCAAACCTCGCCGGCAAGAGCTGCAACCCGTATTTCTTCGCTACGTCGTATCAGAACGACCAGAACCACGAGGTCCTCGGCAAGGTTGCGCAGGACAGGGGCTACAAGAAGGTCTATCTGCTAGCCCCGAACTATCAAGCCGGCAAGGATGCGCTCGCCGGGTTCAAGCGCCACTACAAGGGCGAGGTCGTCGAGGAATCCTACGTTCCACTCAATACGCTCGATTTCCAGTCCGAGCTTGCGAAGATCGCCTCCATGCAGCCCGATGCGATCTTCACCTTTATGCCAGGCGGCATGGGCGTGAATCTGGTCAAGCAGTACCGGGCAGCTGGCCTTGCCGACCGCATTCCCTTCTTGTCCGCTTTCACCGTCGATGAATCGACTCTACCTGCGCAACAGGACGCGGCCATTGGCATGTTCGGCGGCTCGAACTGGGCTCCGAATCTCGACACCCCGCAGAACAAGAAGTTCGTTGCGGCCTACGAGGCAGCCTACAATTCTGTGCCCGGCTCCTATTCCATGCATGCCTATGACGCAGCTTTGCTGATCGACAGCGCGCTCAAGACGACCGGCGGCAAGATGGACAAGGACGCAGTGCGCGCCGCCATCAAGAAAGCCGATTTCAAGTCCTTGCGCGGCGACTTCAAGTTCGGTTCCAACGGATTCCCGATTCAGGATTTCTATCTGGTGAAAGCTGCAAAGCGCCCGGATGGCAAGTTCCAGACCGAGATCGTGGAAAAAGTGTTCGACGATTACACGGACGCCTATGCCAAGGAATGCGCCGCCACGAACTGAGGCGGTTCGCAGAGCTGAACGATCTGCCCTCGCCGGGCAGATCGTTCCACATCCTACGACACAATAATCATGGCGCTTTCGCAGGGGAGCGCCCGCTCAGGGGTTTGATCGATGCAGGCCTGCTGCCGGTAATGTGCCGATGAACGCAACACTCCTCCTCGTCCAGGCTCTGAACGGCCTCCAATTCGGCCTCATCCTTTTCCTCATCGCGGCCGGGCTGACCCTGGTGTTCGGGGTGATGGATTTCATCAACCTCGCGCACGGCGTGCAGTACATGGTCGGTGCCTATCTAGTGGCGGCGTTCAGCGCCTGGACGGGGAGCTTCGGCTGGGCGCTCCTTCTCGCTCTACCCTCTGCGCTTGCCTTCGGCCTTCTGCTCGAAGTCCTGGTCTTCAGGCACCTCTATGATCGCGACCACCTCGATCAGGTGCTCGCGACCTTTGGGGTGATCCTGTTCCTGAACCAGGGCGTGAAGTTCGTCTGGGGCGCGGCCCCCTTGAGCGTCCCGGTTCCCGAGCTGCTCTCGGGCTCCGTCGAGATCGCGAACGGTCTCCTCTATCCCGTCTACCGCCTCGCCATCATCGCGGCAGGCCTTGTGGTCGCCGCCCTGCTCTATGTTCTGGTCAACCACACGCGCGTCGGCATGCTGGTGCGCGCAGGTGCCAGCAATGCTGCCATGGTGTCGGCTCTCGGCGTCAACATCCAGCGGCTGTTCATGATCGTGTTCGGCTTCGGCGCCATGCTGGCTGGCTTTGCCGGCGCCATGGTGGCGCCGATCCTCTCGGTCGAGCCCGGCATGGGCGACAACATCCTGATCCTCGCCTTCGTGGTCATCGTGATCGGCGGCATCGGTTCGATCCGCGGCGCGTTCCTGGCAGCCCTTCTGATCGGGCTCGTCGATACGGTCGGACGCACCTTCGCGCCGAACCTGCTGCGCCTCGTGCTCGACCCGGCTGCCGCGAGCCAGACGGGCCGCGCTCTTGCACCGATGCTGATCTACATCTTCATGGCCGCGGTGCTGTTCTTCCGCCCCTCCGGCCTGTTTCCTGTGAAGCGCTAGGGGGCGTTCATGACCGAACTCGCCGAAACCCGGTCCGCTTCGATGCCGTCACTCAGGCCACGGCTTGAGATCGTCCCCATCATTCTCTTCGCCACCTTCGCGGCAGCGCCATTGCTGGCGACAGTCTCCGGCGCAGAGGGCTATGTCCTGTCCCTTCTGACGCGGGTGATGATCTTCGGCATCGCCGCCATGGCGCTCGACCTGATCCTCGGCTACGGCGCACTCGTGAGCTTCGGCCACGCGGCTTTTTTCGGAATCGGCGGCTATGCCGTCGGCATTCTCGCGAGCCAAGGCATCGAGGATGCCCTGGTGCAGATCCCAGTCGCTCTCGCGGCCTCCGCCCTCTTCGCTCTGATCACCGGAGCGATCTCGTTGCGGACCAAGGGCGTCTACTTCATCATGATCACCCTTGCCTTCGGGCAGATGCTGTACTTCCTCGCCACATCCCTGGCCGCCTACGGCGGCGACGACGGCATGACCTTGGCGTCACGCAGCCTCGTGGCGGGTTCCGGCATCCTGGAGAACGACTTCACCTTCTACTGGCTTTGCCTTCTCTGCCTTCTCGGCACCTATGCGTTCTCGCGATCGGTCGTCGCTTCGAGGTTCGGCCGCGTCCTGCGCGGTACGCGGGAGAACGCGGTTCGCATGCAAGCCGTCGGCTTCCAGCCTTTTCCGTTCCAGCTCACGGCTTATGTGCTCAGCGGCATGATGGCAGGGCTCGCCGGCTGCCTGTTGGCCAACCAGGCCGAGTTCGTAAGCCCGGCCTTCATGACGTGGCAGCGCTCGGGTGAGCTGATCTTCATGGTCGTGCTCGGCGGGCTCGGCTCCCTGCACGGCGCGATCATCGGTGCTGCCGCCTTCCTGCTGCTGGAGGAGTTCCTGCCGGAGATCCTGCATGCATCGAGTTTCTTTCTGAGCGAGGAGACCCGCGCTCATCTTGCCGAGAACTGGAAGATGGTGTTCGGCCCCCTTCTGATCCTGATCGTCCTGTTCGTCCGCGGCGGGATCATGGGCCTGCTTCGGAGGCCTTACCATGGCTGACCCCTTGCTCGAACTTCGCCATCTGCGCAAAGCCTATGGCGCTCTCGTTGTCACCGATGATGTCAGTCTTTCGGTCCGTCCCGGCGAACTGCACGCCGTCATCGGCCCCAACGGGGCAGGCAAGACGACGCTGATCCATCAGATTTCCGGCACGCTGGCGTCTGATTCCGGATCCATCCTTTTCGACGGCGAAGACGTGACGTCGCTCTCTATGCCGCAGCGGGTCAGCCGCGGGCTTGCGCGCTCCTTTCAGATCACGTCGGTCCTTCCGGGCTTCTCCGCCCTTGAGAATGTGGCACTTGCCGTTCAAGCGCGCTCGGGATCGAGCTTCCGTTTCTTCGGCAAGGTCGCGCAGGAGAAGGCTCTGAACGAACCTGCCATGGATTGTCTCGCGCAAGTCGGGCTCGCCGCGCGCGCCCACCTTCCTGCAGGCCTTTTGTCTCACGGCGAGAAACGCCAGCTCGAACTCGCCATCGGCCTTGCGACCGAGCCGAAGCTGCTTCTTCTCGACGAGCCGCTCGCCGGCACGGGGCATGATGAATCCCAACGCGTCGTCGAGACCCTGCGCCGCCTCAAGAGCCGCCTCACCATCGTGCTGATCGAGCACGACATGGATGCGGTGTTTTCCCTCGCCGACCGCGTCTCCGTTCTCGTCTACGGCCGCGTGATCGCCACCGATACGCCGGAGCGGATCAGGGCGAACCCGGAGGTGCGCGCCGCCTATCTCGGCGAAGAGGAGATGGTCTGATGCTCTCCGTCCGGCAGCTCCAGGCATCCTACGGCGCCGCGCAGGTGCTCTTCGACATTTCGCTCGAGGTCAAGGCCGGCGAGGTGGTGACGCTGCTCGGACGCAACGGCATGGGCAAGACCACCACCGTGCGCTCCATCATGGGCCTGCTCCGCCCGCGCGGCGGTGAGGTGCGCTTCGACGGCGCTGCCGTGACGGGTCTCGCGCCCTATCGCATCGCCAAGACGGGCATCGGCCTCGTTCCGGAAGGCCGGCAGATCTTTCCGACGCTCACGGTGGAGGAGAATCTTGTTGCGACTTCATCCGCCCGAAGCGGTCAGCGGCGCTGGACCCTCGATGCCATCTACGACCTCTTCCCGCGTCTGAAAGAACGTCGCGGCAATCTGGGCACCCAACTCTCAGGCGGCGAGCAGCAGATGCTGGCCATCGGGCGCGCGCTCATGACCAACCCGAAGCTGCTCATTCTGGACGAGGCCACGGAAGGACTGGCGCCGCTCATTCGCGCCGAGATCTGGACCTGTCTCAAGCGTCTCAAGGGTGAACGCCAGTCCATCCTGGTGATCGACAAGAATATCGGCGCGCTTGCGAGCTTCGCCGATCGCCACGTCATCATCGAGAAGGGCCGCTCGGTCTGGACGGGAACGAGCGAGGAGCTCATGAGCGATACCAGCCTCAAGGACCGGTACCTTCACGTTTAAGGTTTCACTCGATGGCATCCGAAGACCTGGACCTGGAGGCCGAGTACAACAACCGGGCCCGCGTTCCCGATCATCCCGTACACATCGCCGATTGGCAGCGGCATTCGGCCGCTTATCGCGAAAGCGCGCGCTGTGAACTGGATCTAGCCTATGGCCCCGGCGAACGGCACCGGCTCGATCTGTTCCACCCGCAGAACGGCGAAACCGGCAGCCCGGTGTTGCTGTACATCCACGGCGGCTACTGGCAGGCGCTCGACAAATCGACGTCGAGCCACTTGGCGCGCGGAGCCAACGAGCGCGGACTGACGGTCGCGATCCCGAACTACACGCTCGCTCCTGCGGCCAAACTGGCCGACATCGTGTCCGAGATCGAGGCTGCCGCCAACTTCGTGATGCAGCGCCTGGGCCGCCCTCTCGTGGTGAGCGGGCACTCCGCCGGCGGTCATCTCGCGGCCTGTCTCATGGCCCACTCAAGTACTTTACAGAGGCCTGTTCGCGCCGCCGTGCCGATTTCCGGCCTGTTCGATCTGACTCCGCTCGTTACGACCTCGATCAACAGGGCCCTTGGACTGACCATTGAGGAGGCGCATCGCCTGAGCCCTTTGGAGTGGGATCCGCCCGAAAATGGGCACCTGATCGCCGTCGTCGGGGGTGCGGAAAGCAGCGAGTTCCTGCGCCAATCCCGTGCCGTCGTCGAGCGATGGGGTCAGGCCGGTGTCGCGACCCGCTATCACGAGGTGCCCGGCGCCCATCATTTCGACGTCATCGCTGGGCTTGCCGAGCCGAACGACGCACTTGTCGATATGATCCTAGAGCTGGCTGCCGAAGCTTGAACGGTCCTGCGACAGTCTTCAGGAACCTGGGCCGTTATCCGACGTTGCGTCTCTTGGTGAGGCGCATTCAGATCGGCTGGTGGCGCATGCCCTTCGTGCTGGCATTTCTGTTCCTTTGTTCGATGGCTTGGCCTCAGGCTCTCCAGGCATCGGAAGAAGCATGGCGGGCTTTGCAGGAGGGCGGCACCATCGCCCTCTTCCGGCACGCTCGTGCGCCCGGGACTGGCGACCCCACTAACTTCCGGCTCGAGGATTGCGCGACGCAGCGCAACCTCTCGGCCGAAGGGCGTCGGCAGGCACAGGCGATCGGTGAGGCCTTCAGGACCCGGAGGATCCCGGTCGAGCGCGTGCTCTCGAGCCGCTGGTGCCGTGCGTTGGATACGGCCCGCTTGGCCTTTGGCGCTCTTACGGAACCATTCCCACCGCTCGATTCGTTCTTCGAGGGCCGAGAACAGGAGCCGGCCCGGACTCAGGCCGTGAGGCGCACCATCCAGGAGTGGCGCTCGAACGGCGTCCTCGTGCTCGTCACCCATCAGGTCAACATCACGGCCCTCACGGGCATCTTTCCCGCCGAGGGCGAAATGCTCGTACTCAGACCCAAGCAGGATGCCGGCTTCGATCTCGTCGGAAGAATCAAGCTCTAGACATCAGCTGTCGGCTCTGAGCTGCTCGACGACGCCCTGGCTCATGTAAGGGTGACCCGCCTCGTTGAGAGCCCGGTCCAGGGCCTCGATGGCAACCAGGATCTTCGTGAGCTCTTCCGCCATTTCGATGGAAGGAAGCGGTGCCTCGGAAATCTGCCGCGCCATCTCCCTGCGCCGCTTCACAAGGTTTTCCCGTGCAGCATTCAGTTCTTTGATTTCCTCGGACGTCATAGGCTCCTCACGATCAGGATGTTCTTACGATTAAGCTCTTCGAGGCTAATCCGTTCACAGTTGATCTCTTCAAACCAATGATGATCGCCAAGTTCCAATTCAAGGCTCGAGAGAAACCAACAGTTCCAGGATCCGCTTTTGGCGCTCCTCTGCCTGCCGGCTCGAGATTGAAAGGATCAGTCGCTCCTTGCTCCAGTTCAGCATTCCCTGAGAGGCGTCCATCGTCCTCTGCAGGGCAAGCTTCTCAGACGCGCCGGGTCGAAGCGTCAGAGCTATTCCTTGTGGCCCTGCATCGATGCGGGCGATCTCGAGGCGCCGGCAGAGCTGCTGGAGTTTTGCGAGTCTCAGGAGATCTTCAACCGGCTCAGGGATGGGACCGAAACGGTCCTCGATCTCTTCCTCAAGCTCATCGATGGTCTCGGATGAGTCGAGACGAGCGAGGCGTGCGTAGAGATTGATCCTCGTCTCTGGATCATCCACATACTCGTCCGGAATCGTGCCCGCGAGCCCGATATTGAGCTCAGGTATCCAGTCGTCGTCCAGCGTCTCGCCGCGCAGGGCATGTTTGAGCATATGCTGGTAGAGATCGGTGCCGATCAGCTTGACATGGCCCGACTGCTCCTCGCCGAGGAGCGCTCCTGCCCCACGCTGATCGAGATCCTGCGCGCTGATGGCGAAACCCGCTCCGAGTCGATCAAGGGCCGCCAAAGTCCTCAGTCGCTTTTCCGTCGCTTTCGGAAGGTCCTGGCCGGGCTCCGTCAGCAGGTAGGCCGTACCGCGGATACGCCCTCGTCCGACCCGTCCGCGGAGCTGGTGCAATTGCGCCAGCCCGAAGCGGTCCGCGCGCCATACCAGCATGGTATTGGCCCGGGGAACGTCCAAGCCGCTCTCGATGATGTTGGTAGCGAGGAGGACATCCCCTTCACCATCGGCAAAGCGCACCATCACGTCATCCATCTCGGCAGGATCCATCTGCCCATGGGCAGTCATGACTTGCAGTTCGGGAACGAGCTTTCCCAACCGCTCACGCATCGGCTCGATATCCTCGACCCTTGAGCAAACGACGAAGCTTTGGCCGCGGCGCCGTCGCTCACGCATGAGCGCATCCCGAACGCTTGCCGAATCGAACGGCGTCAGGAACGTGCGGATCGGCTGCCGCCGCGCCGGAGGTGTCGCGATGACGCTCAACTGCTGCAACCCGACCAAGGCGGATTGCAGGGTCCGAGGGATCGGCGTGGCCGTCAGAGTGAGAACATGCCCGCCTGCAGCCAGGTTCCTGAGTTTGGCCTTATGCGCCGTACTGAACCTTTGCTCTTCGTCGATGATGACGAGTCCGAGATCCTTGAACGTCACCCCTTTCGCGGCAAGCGCATGGGTGCCGATGATGATGCGGATCGATCCATCCGCCAATCCTTTTTTCACGGCTCGGGCTTCGCCCGAGGTTACGAGACGGGAGAGATGCGCGATCTCGATGCCGAGTCCGGCAAAACGCCTCTGGAAGCTCCGAACATGCTGGCGCGCCAGGACGGTCGTAGGCGCGACGACAGCGACCTGCTTGCCGGACAACGCGGCGGCGGCAGCCGCGCGCAGGGCAACCTCCGTCTTGCCGAACCCGACATCGCCGCAAACCAGGCGGTCCATCGGCCGGCCCGATGAGAGATCCTCAAGGACCTCCTCGATGGCGCGCACCTGGTCGGCAGTCTCAGAAAACGGGAAGCGAGCAACGAAGCGTTCGTATTCGCGGCTCGGCGGGACAACCGGCTCCAGTTTCAGTGCTTTGCGAGCCTCGACCAGATCAGTCAGGCGCTTAGCAGTTTCCTTGATCTCCGTTTCGATTTTCTCGCGGCGAACTGACCATGCATCGCTTTTCAGCCTGTCCAGAGAGATAGAGTCCGACATTGCACCATAACGCCAGACGCGGCCCATCTCTATTGCAGGAATCAAGAGCGTCGTGTCGGCCGCATATCTCAGTCTGATGCCGTCGCTTATTCCGGCATCGCCAGCGGCGATGGTCTCCATGCCATCAAGCGCTCCAATGCCATGATCGATGTGAATAACGGCATCGCCGATCCGGAAACCGTCATCTGTGAAGCTCGCCGCGGCAGAACTCACCTCTTTCTCGACGCCGCTGCTGACACGGCTGCCCAAGACGTCGGTAGCCGTGATCAGCGCAATGCCGTGCCGTTCGTCGATGAAGCCTTTCTTGAGATCGGCCTGCAGCGCGAACCACCCCTTGGCGAGGCCGTCGACAACAGCACTCCAACTCTCGACATTGTCGCACTGTCCGATGGATTGAACGCGGCGCTTGAGTCGGCTGAGATCCGACCGGGCGGCCGCAGCCAGAACGATCTTTCGACCGGCATCCCCTTGGACGCGAAGGAAATCCGCAAGGGCCTTCGCGGACCTCGCAGCAATTGCAAAGTTCGGCACCCCGCTTTCTAGAGCTTCGTTCTGCGATACCGCATGAATGAACGTGAGACGGCGCTTCGACAGGATATCGGCCCATTCATGGTCTTCGATAAAGAGCCGCTCAGGCGAGATCGTGGACTTGACGCTGCCCTGCCCGCGCAAACTCATCCGGCTGTCATAAGCGTCGGCGACCTGCTCCATCACGAGCAGCCGCCTCTCCTCCGCCTTCGCATCCAGAACGACCGCCGCCTCCGGCCAATAATCGAAGACCGTCTCCAGATTCGCGCAATATTCCGGCAAGGAATGTTCCATTCCATCGAACCGCTCGACGGATGCATCGCTGCCTTCGGCCTCCTGCAGAACGATCTCCGAAGCCGGGCCGATGAGGAGGTGATCAACCTCCGTTTCCGTCAATTGGGAGATCGGATCATAGGAGCGTATGGCCACGATGGTGCGTCCGTCGTGCTCGGCCCTATAAGGCAAGGGACTGTCGGCCGGAAAGAGGTCGATAACCTGTCCCCGGATCGCTGCCTCGCCCGGCTCATCCACCCTCTCGTCGAGGATATAGCCGGCGCGATGCAAATAGCCTTCAAGACCATCCAAAGCGAATTCCTCGCCGGTCTTGAGGCTGAGAACAGCCTGCTTGACGATGTCGCGCGGCGGCACACGCTGAAAGACGGCAGCAGCGCTCGTGATCAGGAGCCGCGGTCCCGCACATGGTTCACTCATGCGCCGGAGAACAGACATGCGCCGTCCCATCGCCTCCCGCGAAGGCGACGCACTGTCGTAGGGAAGACAATCCCAGGGAGGCAACAGGTCTATATCGAGATCGGGAGCCAATCCCCTCGAGGCCTGCGCCAGTTGCTCGGCCCAGCGCTCACCTCCTGCGACATAGATGACCCCCGTCGATCCGGCTTCCTGCACCTGTTCGAGAAGGCGTACGGCGTGGAGGCCTACAGAAGACGGCAAAGTGAGGTCGGCTCGCCTGATATCCTGGGAGGGGGCAGGCTTGGCACGCATGGGAAACTCTTGTGACGGGGCTCGGGCCGAGGACAACGTTCAGGCGGTGTCCCAGTTGCAGCTATGCTCCCGGCAGCACCCTTTACAGCATTTTTAAACCATCATTGCCCATAGTCCGAGCATGACCTATGGGAATGCAAAACGTCTCTGCCTCGGATTGGCTCTGCTCTCATGCTCCACCGTTGGGAGTAGTCGGGCCACCTTGGCGGCGGCCGAGAATTCTGCTCCGACCGCATCCGTTCAGGCGCCAGCGAGCTTACCGGCATCCCCTGCTCCGGAGGCGCCGCTGCGGCCGAAAGCAGCAGCGCCCGTCAAGCCCGCCGATAAAACCACCCCGGCGCCTGTAGCTACGATCTCGCAGGATCCCCGTCCGACTCTCGACGCGAGCACCTTCATCAACACGATGCGTGCGGCCTGGACCTACAAGCGCATTGCTGAAGCGGGAGGATGGCCGACCCTGCCCGCCGGCACGGTTCTGAAGGCTGGCGACAAGGGTCCGCTCGTCGCGACCCTGCGGCAACGCCTTGCCTCGGAGGGCGAGCTTTCCGCCGATTTGACCACGAGCACAACCTTCGATGCCGAACTGACAAATGCGGTCAAGCGGTTCCAGGCACGTCACGGCCTGCCGGAATCCGGCGCCGTACGTGCGCGAACCCTGGAAGCCCTGAACGTCCCGGCTCTAACCCGGCACCGTCAGCTGACCGCCTCGGCTCAACGGCTGGCAGGGTCCACGTTTTCCTTCGGCGAACGCTATGTGGTCGTGAATATACCATCGGCTGCGGTCGAAGCCGTGGAGCGCGGACAGGTTGCCCGCCGCTATGTCGCCATCGCCGGCAAGGTCGACCGCCCGTCGCCGACCGTCGAGACCCGCGTCACGGCCGTCAATCTCAATCCCACATGGACGGTTCCCGTCTCCTTGATCAAGAAGGACATCATCCCCCATGTCCGGAAGGATCCCGGCTATCTGGAGAAGATGAAGATCCGCATTCTCGATGCAAAGGGACAGGAGGTCGATCCCAAGACGCTCGACTGGTCGACGCAGAATGCGGTGAACTATACGCTCCGCCAAGATCCCGGAGCGATCAACTCGCTCGGGCAGATCCGCATCGACATGCCGAACAAGCATGCCGTCTACATGCACGATACGCCCAAAAAGCAGCTCTTCGCGCAGGATGCGCGTTTCCACTCCTCGGGCTGCGTTCGCGTAGCCGATGTGTCCGGCTTCGCTGAATGGCTTCTGCGCGGCACGAATGGACCGGCAGGAGCATGGACGAAAGAAGGGATCGATACCGCCATAGCCAGCACGGCCCGTCAGGACATACGCCTCGAAAAGCCGATTCCTGTCGCCTGGGTCTATCTGACAGGCTATGCGACCGCAGACGGCGCAGTGCACTTCCGCGACGACGTTTATGGACTCGACACGCCGAAAAGTGATCCCCTGTCGGAGCCTCAGATCCTTGATGTGCCTGCAACGGCGTCGATCAAGCCCAAGCGCCTGTAAGCACCGCGCCAGTCAAACGAGGACTCAAAGGCTTTTCCGGCGCAGCAAGCATCCGGAGGATGGAACGACCGTGCGGGCCTTGCGCCATTCCAATGCGGCATCCTGGAACAGGTCGATAGCGGCGACAGCCTGAGCCCGCAGCGCCGCGATCGCAGCAGGATCGCGTGGAGAAAAGCGATCTGTTACCTGAGCCAATTGACGGCAGCGTTCTTCGACGAGGCGCCGCGCTTCCCTCAAGCGGAGATTCGGCTCACCGGGCACCGTCATCTCGTCGCAGAAGCGGAGCACGTCGCGCGTTAGGTTCTCGCCGGAATAGAGACCTGAGTAATGATCGATCATACTGCGGACGAAACCCAGGGAGTCACGGATCTCCTGCCGCAAAAGTGTTTCGCTGCTCATCGCACCCTTCCCGAAGACGAGCCGCATTTCTGCGGGCCGGCGATGATGTGGTATGAATGAAAGATCTCTAAAAAGAGGTTAGCCCGGCTGGCCCGCCTGAGGATCAGCAGGGACCTTCGGCGGAACCGGAAGAGGAGCATCGTTGTTCTGGGTGACCGTCAGGCGAGACAGCCAAACTCTTTCAAGGAGAGGACCTGCAACGATCCCAGCAACGAACGCGAACGCAGCCACGATCAGACCGATCCGGCCGCAAAGGCTCAGCACATCCTTGAATGCCATAAACCTTCCTCCCGTCTGCTTTGGTTGGAGAATCCTAGGGGACCTCTCGGCCCTAGCCAATAGGCGAAAGCGTCAATGGCCAGGACAATGGCGGCATAGGGCTTGAACAATGGGACGGAACGCAAGGAAAAGGCGAAGCTTTTTGCCTCCATCCAACCTGTGAATTATTTTTGCGCAACAGCTCTTCATACTGCGAAGCCAGCCTCACCTGAAATGTTGTATCGTACGAGTTTGATCTCACTACCCTCATCTGCTCGCGAACCTGAACCATGCAACGGCCTCGGCCCGTGCGGCAGCTTGATCTGACCCGACAATTCTGAACATTTCGAGCGCCATGGAATTGAACACGAGTTCATGGGACAGGATGCATGCCAACTTCCGCCGCATATCGCCCTGCGGGGCGCCATCGGGAACTCGGTTCGGATTTCTACGATATCGTCCGCCCAGCGGAGTTTCCGCAGCACGTTCTGCGCTACCGCAATCAGCGCTGGGCCGAGCGCGTAGGACTCGGGTCGCTCAGCGATGAGGAGTGGATCGACCACTTCGGACGCTTTTCCCCGCTTCCCGGAAATTTCGAGGAGCCCCTCGCCCTCCGCTATCATGGCCATCAGTTCAGAACCTACAATCCGCATCTTGGAGACGGACGCGGCTTTCTCTTTGCTCAACTCCACGATGTTCAGGATGGCAGGCTCCTCGATCTCGGCACGAAAGGCAGTGGGCAGACACCGTGGTCGCGCCATGCGGACGGTCGTCTGACCCTCAAGGGTGGCGTGCGGGAGATCCTCGCGACGGAAATGCTCGAAGCGCTCGGCGTCGAAACATCGAAATCCTTCAGCCTGATTGAGACGGGCGAGGAACTTGAGCGCAGCGACGAACCCTCGCCCACGCGGTCGTCCGTTCTGGTGCGTCTCAGCCATTCCCACATCCGCATCGGAACGTTCCAGCGGCTTCTGTACCTCGATGAAACCGATAATCTCCGCAAGCTCCTCGATTACACCCTTCAAACATACATGCCGGATCTCTGGCGCGACGATGACGCGGATCGTGCTCCCGCGTTTCTGGAAGAGGTGTGCCGACGGGTCGCTCGCATGGGCGCGCAATGGATGGCGGCGGGCTTCGTCCATGGCGTGCTCAACACCGACAACATCAACGTCACGGGCGAGAGCTTCGACTATGGCCCATGGCGCTTCCTGCCCGTGTACGAACCTGGATTCACCGCAGCCTATTTCGACGAGACCGGTCTTTATGCCTTCGGGCGGCAGCCCGACACGCTGTTGTGGAACCTGTTCCGTCTTGCGGAATGCCTGCTGCCCCTGTCCCAGCAGAGCAGTCTCGAGCAGGCCTTGGGTGCCTTTGAACCGGCCCTGCACCGGGAGTTCACCGGTGCCATCATACGCCGCCTTGGAATCCAGTCGAGAGACTTCGAACAGGATGGAGCCTTGGCCAAGGCCTTGTGGACCTTTCTCCACGAATCCAAAGCGCCGTTCGAGCAAACCTTCTTCGATTGGTATGGCGGACGCCTGAGTGCGGAGCGCGCAGAGAGAAGCCCCGCGGCAGAGCTTTACGCGCAAGCGTCTTTCCAGCCCGTTCGCGCCGCTCTGAGCGCCTTCGATCCGGCACCCCAGATACGGCTCGACCATCCCTATTTTGCGCGCCCGACGCCCTGCACCATGCTGATCGATGAGGTCGAAGCGATCTGGGCCCCGATTGCCGCACAGGACGATTGGTCGATTTTCAGGAACAAACTGAATGAGATCCGCAGCATGGCCGAGGCTTATGGAACGGAAGAGCATGGCCAATCTTGATGCAGCGCAGCTGAGCAAACTATCGAGTTCCACCCTTCGAAGCACCGCTTTAAAGTAAAGCTTCCAGCAAAGTTCCTGTTCTGAGTGGATTAGTTTTTATTCACATAACGGAACGTTATTCCAGATACCGCGTCTTCTAAACAACCGGGCTGCATCGACGCGGCTCATCATCAAAATTGGCTTTGTATAGGTGAACACGATGAAGCGTTCATGCGCTCTTGCTTTGTCCGGCACTGCCTTCTTCCTCGCATTTGGAACCTCGTCCGATGCTCAAAGCATCAGGACGGGTCAGCAATGCGTGCCAGCAGTCGCTGACGCCTCGATGTACTACAACTGCCGGCTCCGCATCGTACAAGGTCAGGAAACCTGTCGCTGTGCCATTCGGCCCCAAGCCCAGCGCCGCATGGAGCGACCGGCGGATTCGAATCAAGACGACACCGTGACCGGATCCATCGACAATGGTCCCGTAGCCGTTCCTGGGTTCGAGAACCCGGCCCGCGGCACGCCCGGTGCAGTCGGCAGCGGCACTCCTGCCACAGGCGCCATCGGCGGTAGCGCGAGCCCAGGTCGTGCCGGTGCTGTGGCGGATACTGCCACTTCGGGAGCGAGCGGAACCGGTAGCAGCCGTAGCGGCGCCAACACGGCTGGTTCGAGCGGCTCCCCCGACAACGGCGGCACTGGAACCATCGGCGGGACTGGCGGAACAGGCAGCGCAGGCGGGGGCGTCAATGCTGGCAACGGCAATGGCGGCGGCCGCGGCAACAACGGCGGCCATGGCAATAACGGGCACGGCAATGACGACGACGGCAACGACTCGTCGAATCCCGGCCGCTCCAATAATGGCGACGGCACGGATCAGGATGGCCCTGCCGGGAACGGGGGCGGAAACGGCAATGGAGGTGGTAATGGAAATGGCGGCGGCAAACGCTGACGCGACCTGAGTCCTATGCGAAAAGTCCTTGGCTGCACCCCGCAGCCAGGGACTTTGATTTTGACGATGCGGGCATCCACTCCTCCGGGGACGTCGGTTCAGGGACGCTCCCAAACCAACAACCCGTTCTCCTAACCGACTAGGAGAACGATGCCGGCGACTGCAACCACGGCGCCGGCCAGTCGCCCGACATGCGCCTGGCGGGCAGTGACCGCCCCGAAGGCGACGCCTAGCCCATGCAGCGACATGCTCGCCAATGTGAAACCGAGGCTGTAGAGCGTCACACCGGCTCCAGCCGGGATCTCCGCACCGTGAGCGTGTCCGTGAAAGACGGCGAAGACACCGACGAGCGCCATCGCCGCTCCGACGGGCCATACCCTCCGTAGGGACACAAGCGCGCCAAGGGTGATGACGGAGGCAATGATCCCAAACTCGACGGCCGGAACCTCGATACCCGCCAAGCCCAGCACCCCGCCCATCAGCATCATTGCGATGAAACTTGCGGGGAGTGCCCACAGGGCTTGCCCCCCGAGCAGGGCCGCAAAGAGGCCGACGCTCACCATGGCGAGAACATGGTCAAGTCCGCCGAGAGGATGCGATAAACCGGCAAGGAAACCCGATGCTGAATGATGCCCCGAATGAGCCAAGGCCGGCATCGCTGCTGTGACCAATACGGCGGCGAGAAGTGAACGTCTGAACATCCTGAAACGTCTCCTTAGGCTGCGGCAGACAGGCCACCGGCCCGTTCGATGAATGCGGCAATGGCATCGACACCCACGCCGTCGCGAATATTGCTGAACACAAAGGGGCGCTGACCGCGCATGCGCTTGGTATCCTCTTCCATGATGGCGAGGTCGGCGCCGACATGTGGCGCGAGATCGATCTTGTTGACGACCAGAAGATCGGAGCGCGTGATGCCGGGACCGCCCTTGCGCGGAATCTTCTCGCCTCCTGCCACGTCGATGACATAGATCGTCAGATCGGCGAGCTCGGGCGAGAACGTCGCCGCCAGATTGTCGCCTCCGGACTCGACCAGAACGATGTCGAGCGCCGGGAAGCGCTTGCTCATGGTGGCGATGGCCGCAAGGTTGATGGAGGCATCCTCGCGGATCGCCGTATGCGGACACCCGCCTGTCTCCACGCCCATGATCCGTTCCACCGGCAGGGCACCGGCAACCGTCAGGAGGCGCGCGTCCTCCTTGGTATAGATGTCGTTGGTGATCGCGCAGATGTCGTAACGCTCGCGAAAGGTCTTGCAGAGGGCTTCCATCAGGGCTGTCTTGCCCGAGCCGACCGGCCCGCCGATGCCGACGCGAAGGGGTCCCGTGTGAGATGTCATGAGCGGAAGAGCCTCGTATACTGGTTTTCGTGGTAAAAGGAGCCGAGATCGGCCCGGAAAGTTGCCCCGCCGATGTCGTCGAGCGTGAGAACCACGCCCTGTCGTGCAACGTCCTGCACCGTTCCGGTGAGCGCGGCGGACGCCCGGATGCCGGCAGTCTGTCCGATGGGCGCCAAACGGATGGCGGCGGATACGAGCGTCTGCACGAGCCCGAAGAGGTAGGCCTGCGATGTGATCGGCAGAGGAATGCCATGCGCGGCTGCCGCCATGCCGATCGCGACAGGAAAGGCGACATCGCCGTCGAGCGGCGACAGCCGCGACGAGGGCCATGCGGCAAGCGTCGCATCGAGGAAGCTGCGTCCCTGTTGGCTCGTTTCCAGATAGAGTTCGGCGGACGGCGAGAGGGCGAGAGCGAGTTCGTTGATGACCTCAAGAGCTTCGCAATCATTCTGCTCGATAGCCCGATAGGCGTGGCTCAGGAGAATAGCGTCGTTGCGACCCAGGCCGAGAGTGAGCAGATCAGCCAGCCATGCCACGAGGCTTGCTTCGTCGGCGACGTCGCCCGCCTCCACGGCCCATTCAAGAGTGTGCGAATAAGCATAGCAGCCGACGGGATAGGACGGCGAGAGCCATGCGAAGAGCGGCAGAATCGCCGCTTCCGTTCCCCAGCCCTGGGCCTTCAGAGATGTATTATCCATGGCCATGTTCCTGATCGTGGGAATGCCCGCCATGCTCGTGGTGATGATAGGCGCCGCGCACAGGTCTGAACGGGCGTTCGACGATTTCGACCTTGGCGCCCAGGCCGAGCAGCATGTCGACCAGCACGTGGTCGTAGGCGATAAAGATCGCCTCGCGGGTGATCTCCGCCGGAACGTGCCGGTTGCCGATATGCCAGGCGAGGGTCAGGAGTTCGAGCGGATCCTCCGTGGTGATCTCCACGAGCTTCTCGGGCGCTGCCCTCACCTCGACGAGCCAGCCGCTCTCCAGCCGAATGGCATCGCCGTCCTCCAGCACATCGGCCTTGCCGAGATCGAGCAGGAAGGTCGTGCCGCCGTCGGCATTGAGCATGATGCGGCGGCGGTGCCGGTCGCCGTGATCGAGGGTGATGACATCGACGATGCGATCCTGCTCGACGGCTTCGCGGCGGATGATGGATGTGGCGCGGATCATGTCAGAACAGAAAGTAACGTTGAGCCATGGGAAGAACTTGTGCCGGTTCGCAGACGAGCAGTTCGCCGTCGGCGCGGACATCGTAGGTTTCGGGATCGACCTCGATCACGGGCGTGGCATCGTTGAGCACCATGTCCCTCTTACCGATCCCGCCGCGGACGTTCTCGACGGCCACAAGCTGCTTCTGAACGCCGAGCTTTGCTGCCAGGCCATTCTCCACCGCAGCCTTCGACACGAAAGTGAGCGATGTCGTGGCGAGCGCCCGGCCATAGGCACCGAACATCGGCCGGTAATGCACAGGCTGCGGCGTCGGGATCGAGGCGTTGGGATCGCCCATCAGAGCGGCCGCGATGGCACCTCCCTTAACCACCAGATCAGGCTTCACGCCGAAGAAAGCAGGCGTCCAGACCACCAAATCGGCGAGCTTTCCGACTTCGACCGAGCCGATATGTCGGGACACCCCGTGGGCAATGGCCGGATTGATGGTGTACTTCGCCACATAGCGACGAGCGCGAAAATTGTCGTTGTCACCGGTCTCTCCGGGAAGCGCGCCACGCTGGACCTTCATCTTGTGCGCCGTCTGCCACGTGCGGATGATGACCTCGCCGACGCGGCCCATGGCCTGGCTGTCGGACGACATCATCGAAAGCGCCCCGATGTCGTGCAGGATATCCTCTGCCGCAATGGTTTCCTTGCGGATGCGGCTCTCGGCGAAGGCGAGATCCTCCGGGATCGACGGCGAGAGGTGATGGCAGACCATGAGCATGTCGAGATGCTCGTCAATGGTGTTCACCGTATAGGGCCGCGTCGGATTGGTGGAGGACGGCAGCACGTTGGGAAGACCAGCCACCTTGATGATGTCCGGCGCGTGCCCACCGCCTGCTCCCTCTGTGTGGAACGCGTGGATGGTGCGTCCCTTGAAGGCGGCGATCGTGTCCTCGACGAAACCGGATTCGTTGAGCGTGTCTGTGTGGATCATCACCTGGACGTCGTAAGCATCGGCCACGGACAGGCAGCAATCGATGGCAGCCGGCGTCGTGCCCCAATCCTCATGCAGCTTCAGCGCACAGGCGCCGGCCCGGATCATCTCCTCCAGGGCTTCGGGCTTCGAGGCATTGCCCTTGCCGGTGAAGGCGAGATTCATCGGAAAGGCGTCCGCCGCCTCGATCATCCGCGCGATGTGCCAGGGACCCGGCGTGCAGGTGGTGGCGAAGGTGCCGGTCGCGGGTCCCGTTCCACCGCCCAGCATCGTGGTGATGCCGGACATGAGCGCCTCTTCGATCTGCTGCGGGCAGATGAAGTGGATATGCGAGTCGAAGCCGCCGGCCGTGATGATCTTGCCCTCGCCGGCAATAACCTCCGTGCCCGGCCCGATGATGATGTCGACATTGGGCTGCACGTCCGGATTGCCGGCCTTGCCGATGGCGGCGATCCGCCCACCCGTGATGCCGATATCGGCCTTCACGATACCCCAGTGATCGAGGATCACCGCGTTGGTGATGACCGTGTCGACGGCGCCCTCCGCACGGGTCGCCTGGGACTGCCCCATTCCGTCGCGGATGACCTTGCCGCCGCCGAACTTGACCTCTTCGCCATAGGTGGTGAAGTCCTTTTCCACCTCGATCACGAGAGACGTGTCGGCTAGGCGAATGCGGTCGCCCTTAGTCGGGCCGAACATGTCGGCATAGCCGGACCGCGAGAGGGACGCGGGCTTTCTTGCATTCGACATCAGAGCGCTCCCATCACAGCTTGGCGGAAGCCATGGACCTCCCGCCTGCCGGAGAGCGGAACCAGCACCACTTCGCGCGTGGAACCGGGCTCGAAACGCACCGCCGTGCCGGGAGCGATGTCGAGCCGCTTCCCGCGGGCTTTCTCACGGTCGAAGGACAAGGCCGGGTTCGTCTCATAAAAATGATAGTGGCTGCCGACCTGGATCGGCCGGTCGCCCGTATTTGCGACGGTGAGCACGGTGCGTTCGGCGCCCTCATTGAAGACGATCTCGCCGTCCTGCACGATCACCTCCCCGGGAATGTCCTTGGATGCCGCGCCACGGATCGGATGATGCACGGTGACGAGCTTGGTGCCATCCGGGAAGGTCGCCTCCACCTGCACGTCGTGGATCATCTCGGCGACGCCTTCCATCACCTGATCGGTTGTGATGACCTGCGCGCCAACCGCCATCAGTTCCGCAACGGAGCGGCCGTCGCGCGCGCCCTCCACGACAGTATCGGTGATGAGGGCGATGGCCTCCGGGTGATTGAGCTTTACGCCGCGTTCGAGCCGGCGGCGGGCGACCAAGGCGGCCATGGCAATCAGGAGCTTGTCTTTTTCACGGGGCGTGAGTTGCATGGTTCGACCCTAACTGAGCCAGACGCGAGGCAGAGGCTCGCCGCGAAAGGCGAGAAGAAAAGGAAGAGCGGCATTGCGCAATGACTCAATGGTCATCGCGCAGAAGCGCACAGCAAGAAGCCCGTTCCAGGCACTGGCCGCAACATCGCAGCCATGCGTTGTGGAGAGCCAATCGCGCACTGAGTCGAGGCGAGTCTCGGCATCGGGCGCAACGTGGATCAACGTGGCGAAGGCTCGGGCACCCTTGCCGACGCTAGGTTTCCGGAGAAGGTCGGCAATCGGCCCATCGAGCCGCATCGTATCGACATAAACGAGGCGCCCTCCACGCCGGACGCGCCAGCGGTCTTCGAACAAGCCATGGGCGATGCGCTCGGCCCGGGCCTCGCGCCCAAACACAACGGCCTCGAACACGGTCAGGCATGCATCGGCAGGCATCTCGGCCGTGAGTGTCCGACGCAGGCGCGCCCTGTCGAACAGGATGGTTTCCTGCGGCAGCCAGTCGAGCCGTGCACCGGCTTCAAGCTTGAGATCGACCGACAGTTGGGCGACCGGCCCGTCCGAGCGATAGACTTTCTCGGCCGCTGGCGTGGCAACCGATACCGTCGCACCAGAGCGCGCCTCGATCTCCACAGCAAAACGGTCCCCGCACGCGATGCCTCCCGCCGTGTTGACGAGCACGGCATCGAGCCCGCTCCCCTCCCCCTTCGGGAGTCTGATCCGCATCGATCCGCTCTCCTCGATCTGCATAGGTCGCGTACGGCCGCTCAGGCTCGCTGCGCTGAACGCAACGCGCCCGACGGCACGCTGGCGCTGTTGAGGGGCTGGCTGGGAGACACCATCAAATGGCCAAGCGCTGACGTACATCGTCTCCCTCAAGCGCCGAGCGGTTGCCATGCTGCACGATCTCGCCACGCTCCATCACCACGAACCGGTCGGCCAGGTCGCGGGCGAAGTCGAAATATTGCTCGACCAGGAGGATGGCCATATCCTTCCGTTCGCGTAAGTAGGCAATTGCCCGGCCGATATCCTTGATGATGGACGGCTGGATGCCTTCCGTCGGCTCGTCGAGAACAAGCAAGCGCGGACGGGTCACCAGCGCCCGCCCGATGGCCAATTGCTGCTGCTGCCCGCCGGACAGATCGCCGCCGCGCCGGCCGAGCATGGATTTCAGGACCGGGAACAGCTCGAAGACCTCGTTGGGAATTGTCTTCTCGCCTCGCTTGAGAGGCGCAAAGCCGGTCTCCAGATTCTCCTTGACGGTGAGAAGCGGGAATATCTCCCGGCCTTGCGGCACGTAGGCGATCCCAAGAGCGGCCCGCTCGAAGGGCTTAAGGCGCGCGATGTCCCGGCCCTCGAAATGGATCGTCCCGCCAGCGATTGGCCGGTGTCCGGCAATTGCGCGCAGGAGCGATGTCTTGCCGACGCCATTGCGGCCGAGCACGCAGGTGACCTCGCCGGCGGAAGCGGCAACGGATACCCCGCGCAGCGCCTGAGCGGCACCGTAATAAAGGGAGAGATTGTCGACCGACAGCATCGTCATCGTCCCAGATAAACCTCGACCACGCGCTCGTTCGCGCTCACCGCATCGAGCGTGCCCTCGGCGAGCACCGAGCCCTCGTGCAGGCACGTAACCTTCACGCCGAGGTCGCGCACGAAAGTCATGTCATGCTCCACCACGATGACGGCCTGGGTCTTGGCGATGTCGCGCAGGAGATCGGCCGTGTCAGCGGTCTCCTGATCGGTCATGCCGGCGGCGGGCTCATCGATCAGCAGGAGCTTGGGCTGCTGCGCCAGCAGCATGCCGATCTCGAGCCATTGCTTCTGGCCATGCGACAATTCCCCTGCCTTGCGGTAACGCTGGGCCGTCAGGCGCACCCGCTCCAGAAGCGCATCGATCCGCTCGCGCTCCTGAACCGTGCGCCGCGACAGCAGGGTCGCGAAGGGAGAGCGGTTTTCCTTGAGCGCCAGCAGGATATTGTCTTCGACGCTGTGCATCTCGAACACGGTCGGCGTCTGGAACTTGCGGCCGATCCCGAGTTCCGCGATCGCAGCTTCGTCGAGTGCCGTCAGGTCGTGGGAGCCCTCGAAGAGCGCCGTGCCCTCGTTCGGGCGGGTTTTGCCGGTGATCACGTCCATCATCGTGGTCTTACCCGCGCCGTTGGGACCGATGATGGCGCGCATCTCCGCGTGATCGACGGCGAGCGACAGAGAATTCAAAGCTCGGAAACCGTCGAAGGATACGGAGACGTTGTCGAGATAGAGAAGCGTCGGGGTGACAGGTGCGCTCATGACTCACTCCGCCGCCTGCGAGACCGGCTCAGGCATGGGGCTCGGCTTCAGCCGCTGCCCGGTGCGTGTCCACAGATCCTTGGCCGCCCCGAGAATGCCGCGCGGCATCAGGAGCGTCACGAAGACAAACAGGCCGCCGAGCGCGAAGAGCCAGAACTCGGGCAGCACGCCCGTGAACCAGGTCTTGCCCGCATTGACCAGGAGAGCGCCGAGAATCGGGCCCGCCAGAGTTCCACGCCCGCCAACGGCCACCCAGATCACAACTTCAATGGAGTTGGCCGGCGCGAACTCGCTCGGGTTGATGATGCCGACCTGAGGCACGTAGAGCGCGCCGGCGAGGCCTGCCAGCATGGCCGAGAGCGTGAAGACGGCAAGCTTGTAGTGCTCGACACGATAGCCGAGGAAGCGCGTGCGGCTCTCCGCATCGCGCACCGCCACGATCACTTTGCCGAATTTCGAATTTACCACCCAGCGGCAGAGCAGATAGCCGCCGGCAAGTGCGGCGACGGACAGGACGAACAGGACGATCCGCGTCGAAGCGGCTTGGATCGGGAAGCCCAAGATGTCCTTGAAGTCGGTGAGGCCGTTATTGCCGCCAAAGCCCATGTCATTGCGGAAGAAGGCGAGCATCAGGGCGAAGGTCATGGCCTGCGTGATGATGGAGAGGTAGACGCCCGTCACCCGCGAGCGGAAGGCGAACCAGCCGAACACGAAGGCGAGGAGGCCCGGCACGAGCAGCACCGTGAGAGCCGCGAACGGGAACCAGTCGAAGCCGTGCCAGAACCAGGGCAATTCCTTCCAGTTCAGGAACACCATGAAATCGAGCAGGACCGGATCGGCATAGACGCCGCGTGGTCCGATCTGACGCATGAGATACATGCCCATGGCATAGCCGCCGAGGGCGAAGAAGGCACCGTGGCCCAGAGAGAGGATGCCGCAGAAGCCCCAGATCAGATCGACCGACAGCGCGAGCAGGGCGAAGCAGATGTACTTGCCGAGGAGCGGCACCAGATGATCCGACAGGTGGAACGGGGATCCCGGATCCACCGCCACGTTCAGGACCGGCACCAGGATGGCAGCGGCTGCCAGCAGAAGGAGGACAATGATGCTCTGGCGATCGAGCGTAGATTGCCTTGTCATGCTTCGACCGCCCTGCCTTTGAGCGCGAAGAGCCCGCGCGGACGCCTTTGGATGAACATAATGATCGCGACGAGCAGCACGATCTTACCGAGCACGGCGCCCGCATAAGGCTCGAGCAGCTTGTTGGCGACGCCGAGCGTCATAGCGCCCACCAGCGTGCCCCAGAGGTTTCCGACGCCGCCGAACACCACCACCATGAAGCTGTCGATGATGTAGCCCTGCCCGAGATTGGGGCTGACGTTGTCGATCTGCGAGAGCGCCACGCCGGCAACGCCGGCAACGCCCGACCCCAGGCCGAAGGCCAGCGCGTCGATGCGGTTCGTCCGGATGCCCATGGAGCCGGCCATGCGCCGGTTCTGCGTGACGGCGCGGACATACAGACCCAGCGACGTATGGCGCAGCACGAGAAGCAGGGTGGAGAAGACCGCGAAGGCGAAGACCACGATGGCGACGCGGTTGTAGGTGAGGCTCAAGCCGCCGATCTCCAGGGCGCCGCTCATCCAGGCGGGTGTGCCGACCTCCCGGTTGGTGGGACCGAAGATCGTGCGCACGCCCTGCTGCAGGATGAGGGAGATGCCCCAGGTGGCGAGCAGCGTCTCGAGCGGCCGTCCGTAGAGAAAGCGGATCACGGTGCGTTCGATGAGAATGCCGATGAGGCCCGCCACGAGGAAGGCAAGCGGCAGCGCCATGAACAGGGAGGCACCAAAGAGGCCAGGCGCGTGGGTGCGGATCACCTCCTGCACCAGGAAGGTCGTGTAGGCGCCGATCATGACCATCTCGCCATGGGCCATGTTGATGATGCCCATGGTGCCGAAGGTGATGGACAGGCCGATGGCGGCGAGCAGCAGGACGGACCCGAGGGAGATTCCGTACCAGACGTTCTGAACGGCATTCCAGAGCGCCAGCCGGGAACGGATACCATCTGCGGCTTTGGTTGCAGCCTCAGACACCTCCCGGGGCGTTCCAGGCGACAATGACGAGAGAAGCGCCAGCGCATCCTGATCGCCGCGGCCATGCAGGATTTCGACGGCGGACAGTTTCTCGGATGAAGACGCATCGGATTTGTTCAGGAGAACCGCAGCACGGGCGCTTTCGAGAGCACCTTTCACCTTGCTGTCGCTCTCCTGCGCGATGGCCATGTCGAGAGCCGGCAGCGCGGCGGCGTCCCGCGAGCGAAAGACTGCGCGCGCCGCGTCGAGGCGTGTGCCGGCATCCGGGCTGAGCAGCGTCATCCCGCCGAGCGCGGCTTCGACGGCGCGGCGCACGCGGTTGTTGACCCGCACGGGCTTGGCGCCGGCCGGAGCCTCGACAACCTGCCCGGTGGCCGCATCCACGAATTGGCCCGCAGCGCCACGGAGGTAGACCTGACCATTGGCGACCATCAATCGCCCTTCGCGCAGGGCTTCGACGAGGCTCAACGCTTGCTGATGCCCGCTCGCCGCCACCGCGCCGATGGCAGCCTCGGTATCGGAATAGCTGTCGGCTGCAAACTTCGGCAGCGCGTCTTCATACGGCCCGGCCATGGCGGCGGACGCCATGCCGATCAGGAGAAGGAAAGCCTGCAGGATGCTGCGCAAGCGGATCATGCCATCAACTTTGAACAGAGGGTCGAGCGAGGACGGCCGTGACGGCCGCCCTCCAGTGTCAGACGATCAGGCGCCGCACTTCTTCGTGACGGTGTTGTAGTTGCCGCACTTGAGATCCTTCCAGTCGGCAATCAGATCCTTCGAGCCCTCAAGGTACTTGGACCAGGCATCGCCCGGCACGAGCGCATCGGTCTGCGACACGGTCTCGAACTGCCCGTCCTCCTTGATCTCGCCGATGAGCACCGGCTTGGTGATGTGGTGGTTCGGGAGCATCTTCGAGGTGCCGCCCGTCAGGTTCGGCACCTCGACGCCGACGATGGCGTCGATCACCTTGTCCGGATCGGTGCTGCCGGCCTTTTCCACCGCCTTCACCCACATGTTGAAGCCGATCACATGCGCTTCCATCGGGTCGTTGGTGACGCGCTTGTCGTTCTTGGTGAAGGCCTTCCACTTGTCGATGAAGGCCTTGTTCTCGGGCGTCTCGACGGACTGGAAGTAGTTCCAGGCGGCTAGGTGACCGACGAGCGGCTTCGTGTCGATGCCGGCCAGTTCCTCCTCACCGACGGAGAAGGCGACGACCGGAATGTCCGTTGCCTTCACGCCCTGGTTGGCGAGCTCCTTGTAGAAGGGCACGTTGGCATCGCCGTTGATGGTGGAGACCACGGCCGTCTTCTTGCCTGCCGAGCCGAACTTCTTGATGTCGGCCACGATAGTCTGCCAGTCGGAATGACCGAACGGCGTGTAGTTGATCATGATGTCCTCGGCCTTCACGCCCTTGGACTTCAGATAGGCTTCGAGAATCTTGTTGGTGGTGCGCGGATAGACGTAATCGGTACCGGCGAGAACCCAGCGCTCGACCTTCTCTTCCTTGGCGAGATAATCGACGGCCGGAATGGCCTGCTGGTTCGGCGCAGCGCCCGTGTAGAACACGTTGCGCTCGCTCTCCTCGCCTTCGTACTGCACCGGGTAGAAGAGAATGCTGTTGAGTTCCTTGAACACCGGCAGCACGGATTTGCGGGACACCGACGTCCAGCATCCGAACACCGCCGAAACCTTGTTCTGGCTGATCAGTTCGCGCGCCTTTTCGGCGAAGAGCGGCCAGTTGGACGCCGGATCGACAACGACCGCCTCGAGCTTCTTGCCGAGCAGACCGCCCTTCTTGTTCTGCTCCTCGATGAGCATCAGCATGACGTCCTTCAGCGTCGTCTCGCTGATAGCCATCGTGCCGGACAGAGAGTGCAGAACGCCGACCTTGATGGTCTCCTGCGCATGCGCCGTTCCCATCACAGCGCCGGAAACCAGCGCGGCGGAGGCCAGCGCCATCAGGTGTCTACGGGTCACATTCAACATCGACATAGGTCCTCTCCCTTGGCTGCCCTGTTTCAGGTGCAACGTCGGGGCATTACGCAAGAACCATGCCAGCAGCGATGATTTCTCCTATTTCAGAGTGCCGGTAATTCGACACGGGAGGCGGCGGGAAGACAGTCGCGTGCAATCTGCCCGAAAAAGCGGCACAGGCTTAAGAATAAGGCTGCAACGAAATTGCAGTTGAGACTATGGAACGGCCTCGCTGAACGAAAAATGGGCTGACGCGTGTTCAGCCCATTCTGTCAGTGATCAAAATGCAGGCGCGGTTACGCGAGCGCTGTTTGGCGCGCCCTCTCGTAGACCTCCTGATAGCGGGACGCCGATCGATCCCATCCGTGTGGCCGCTGCATCGCCGCCTTGCGCATGGCCGTGAGGCGCGGTCGTGAGCGGAAAGCCTCAAGGCCGCGCTTGATGGCATCCTTGAAGCGGTTGAGCGAAGGCTCGCCGAACAGGAAGCCGTTGACGCCGTCCTCAATGGTATCGGCAAGACCGCCGGTCTTGTGCGCGATCGGCAGAGAGCCGAAGCGCTGCGCATACATCTGGCTCAGACCGCAGGGCTCGAAGCGCGAGGGCATGAGCAGGAAGTCGCTGCCCGCATACATGCGTCGCGCATCTCCTTCGTCATAGCCGATCTTCACGCCCACAGATCCAGGATGGCGGCCTGCAAGCGCCTGCAGCTCCGCCTCGAAGCGCGGCTCGCCCTGACCGATGACAGCGATCTGCCCGCCCTGCGACACGATGGTCTCGGCCGCCGAGATGGCAAGGTCGACACCCTTCTGATGGACGAGACGGGAGACGACAGCAAAGAGCGGCCCGCTCGAGAGGGCAAGCCCGAAATTCTCGCGCACGTTGTTGGCGTTAGCGCGCTTGCCTCGGCAATTCTCGGCCGAGAAGGGGCTCACTAGATACGGATCCTTGCTCGGATCCCAGCTTTCGTCGATGCCGTTGATGATGCCGTCCAGCCGCCCCTGCTCAGCGCAGGTCCGCAGCAACCCGTCGAGACCACAGCCGAATTCCGGCCGCGTGATCTCCTGGGCATAGGTGGAGCTGACTGTCGTGATATGCGACGAGTAGTAAATGCCCGCCTTCAGGAAGGACAGCTTGCCGTAGAACTCGACGCCGTTGATCTGAAAGGCGGCATCGGGAATGCCGAGATGGGACAAGCGGCTGCGATCGAAATTGCCCTGATAGGCGAGGTTGTGAATGGTCAAGATCGTCGGAATGTGCTGGCCGCGCCAAGCGAGGTAAGCCGAGGCAAGGCCCGACGGCCAATCGTTCAGGTGAAGGAGATCGGCGCGCCACAGATGATCGCCATTGCCGCAGGCAATGTCGGCGGCGGCAAGGCCCAGACGGGCGAAGCGGATGTCGTTGTCGCTCCAGTCCACACCGAAGCTGTCGACATAGGGCGAGCCGTCGCGATCGTAGAGTTCCGGGCAGAGCAGAACGTAGACCGTCAGGCCGTCCTGCGTCGTGCCACGTCCCAAGCCGCAGGCCGGAATCCCGTAGGATGCCGGAAGGCGCGCGATTTCCTCCACCGGCCCAATCTGCGAAAGAACCTGGCGATATCCTGGAATCAGAATGCGCACGTCATAATGATGGCGCAGCGCGCGCGGCAGGGCAGCGGACACTTCACCGAGGCCACCGGCCTTGATGTAATCGGCGATCTCGGATGTCACGAATAGGATGGACTGTCGACGTTTGACCGAGATGGACGGCTGAACACCGCCCTGCAATTCGGCATGCGCCACCGTCGGGAAAGCCCCACGAGCTTCCAGTTTAATTGATTCCAGCATGTTCGCTCAGCGGCGCGATCCCCAGCGACCCCCCGCGCCAGAGGCAGTCGCGCTTTAAACTCTCTTCCCCCCAATGTGGTTCCGATCGAATTTGAAAGTATTTTCGACTAACCCGATCGGACGGGAAGAACGTTTCCGAACCTACAGAGCTTATGTTGCAGGAATATGAGCTTGGCTGTTTTTTTGTCGTCGCCTGGAACATTGCCTTAACAACCTCGTTCGCAAGTGCTTTCCTCGCTATTTCCGGAGATCCGATGCGGCGCGTGCACTCCATGCCCTTTGGGGCTGAGATAACCTCCGAGGGCGTTCGCTTTGCCCTGTGGGCGCCCACAGCGCGCGAGGTGCGCCTTGTTCTTGATGATGCCGAGCTGCCCCTGAACGCGGATAGCGACGGCTGGTATCGTGTCGTGTCAGCGGATGCTCGCCCGGGGAGCCGCTACGGCTACAGGATCGACGACACTCTCACTGTCCCGGATCCGGCATCCCGCTTCCAGCCGGACGACGTCCATGGGCTCAGCCTTGTCGTCGATCCGCGCTCCTATGATTGGTCGGACACCTCTTGGAGAGGCCGGCCTTGGGAGGAAACCGTCCTCTATGAAGTCCATGTAGGCACGGCGACGCCCGAGGGCACCTATGCGGGTCTGATGAACAAGCTCGACCGTTTGCGCGACCTTGGCGTGACGGCGATCGAACTCATGCCCATCGGCGAGTTCCCTGGCCGACGCAACTGGGGTTACGACGGCGTCCTGCCCTATGCGCCGGACGCCGCCTATGGGAGCCCGGAGGACCTCAAACGCCTCGTCGATCGCGCACACGAGCTTGGCCTGATGGTTTTCCTCGACGTGGTCTACAATCACTTCGGCCCGTCTGGAAACTATCTCCACGCCTATGCCAAGACGTTCTTCACCGAACGCCACCCGACACCCTGGGGCGCCGGGATCAACGTGGACGGCGAAGGCAGTCCCGTGGTGCGCGACTTCTTCTTCCATAACGCGCTCTACTGGCTGGAGGAATTCCACATCGACGGCCTGCGCTTCGATGCCGTTCATGCCATCATGGATGACGGGAGCCCGCACTTCATCGAGGAACTGGCGAACCGCATCCGGCAGGCGATCTCCGACCGCCATGTTCACCTCGTGCTCGAGAACGAAGCCAACCAGGCGCGCTGGCTCAATCGCGACGACAACCGGAAGCCGAAGCTCCACACGGCGCAATGGGCGGACGACATCCACAACTCCTGGCACGCTCTCCTGACCGGCGAGAACGAGGGCTATTACGAAGATTATGCGAACAGGCCGCTCGAGCATCTCGGGCGTGCGCTGGCGGAAGGCTTCGCCTATCAGGGCGATCCGTCGCCGCACAAGGACGGCGTCATCCGCGGCGAACCCTCGGGCCATCTGCCACCGAGTGCATTCGTGGCCTTTCTCCAGAACCACGACCAGGTCGGAAACCGCGCCTTCGGCGAGCGCCTCGCGCATCTGATCCCGCCGGAGCGGCTCGCGCTCGCGCAGGCGATCTTTCTGCTCTCGCCCCAGATCCCGCTACTGTTCATGGGCGAGGAATGGGCGGCATCGAGTCCCTTCCAGTTCTTCGTCGACTTCGAAAGCGAGCCGGATCTTGCCAAGGCGGTTCGTGACGGACGTCGGGGCGAGTTCAAGCGCTTCAAGGCCTTCACGGATCCGGAGATGTCGCAGAAGATTCCCGATCCTACGGATCGAACAACCTTCGAGCGATCCAGGATCGACTGGTCGGAAACCGATCGGTCGCCGCACCGGGAGGTTCTGTCGCAGACCCGTCACCTGCTCGATCTGAGGCGAACGGAAATCGTTCCGCTGCTCAAGAGCGAGTACCGCGGCTCGCATTACAAGGTGTCGCCGGACAACGCCCTTGACGTGACCTGGACCTTCGCTGAAGGCTCACTGCGTCTTCTCGCCAATTTCGGCAACGCTTCCATGAACGAAATCGTCGAGGTCGATGCCCGTGTGCTCTGGTCCAGTCCCGGGCTCGACGTGGGCCAGGAGAATCTGCAACTTCCGCCCTGGTCTGGGATCATCTTGAAAGGACAATCGACATGAGCAAGCTGGACGCTCTCTTGGAGCGCATGGCCGCCCTTGTCGGTATATCCCCTGACTACACCGATGCTTTCGGCCAGAGCGTCGAGACGAGCCCGGCCACCCGGCAGGCGCTGCTCGCCGGGCTCGGGCTCGATATCTCGTCCGAGGCGGGCGCGCAGGAGAGCCTGGCCCGGCTGGAGCGCCTGAAGCACGGACCTCTCCCGGCGGTCATCACGGTCGACGCGGAAGCACCCTCGACGATCGAATTCCGCGCCTCTCCCGGGCAGCAGGCATGGATCCTGATCGAGGAGGATGGTGCGGTCCACGAAGGACGGCTCGGCAAGGGCGACCTCAGCCTGGGCCTTCCCGCCCTGCCGGCGGGCTACCATCGTTTCCGCGTGGAAGACAGGGAGACGACGGTCATCGCCGCGCCTCCCAGGTGCTGGGAGCCGGAGGCCTTGCAAGGCGAGGCAAGGCTCTGGGGCGCGACGGCTCAGATTTACTCCCTGCGCTCGGAACGGGATCTCGGCATCGGCGACTATTCCGATGTGGCTCTCTTTGCCGAGGATGTCGGTCGCCTCGGAGGCGCCTTCCTCGGCCTCAGCCCGGTCCATGCGCTCTTCGCGTCCGATCGCTCCAAGATATCGCCCTATTCCCCGTCCTCGCGTCTGTTTCTCGAACCCCTCTATATCGATCCGACCCGCGTCGAAGGTTTCGCGGAAAGCGGCGCTCGGAGGTGGCTCGAAGATCCGGACATGCAGGAGCGCCTCGCACGGCTCCGGAGCGCCCCGCTCATCGATTATGCCGCGGTCTGGACGATCAAGCGCCCGCTTCTCGATGCTCTCTGGAGGCATTTCCTGGGCTCGGGTGCCCACCCCGCCTTCGAGGCGTTCCGGCGTGCAGGCGGCGAAGCCCTGGAGGCGCACGCCACCTTCGAGGCGCTCTCCGAGCATCTCCGGCAGCAGGGCCGGTTCTGGGTCGGCGAATGGCCGGAGGAGTATCGCTCCGTCCATTCCGTGGCGGTCAGGCGCTTCCGCTTGGACCATGCCGAACGCGTGGCCTTCCATGTCTGGCTGCAATGGCTGGCCGACACTCAGCTCGGTCAGGCGGCGGAGCGGGCCCGTGCCGCAGGACTGCCCATCGGTCTGTACCGGGATCTCGCCGTCGGCGCCGACGGCGGCGGGTCCGAAATCTGGGCGGCGCCGGAGCGCTATGCCCCGAGGCTTTCCATCGGAGCGCCGCCGGATCCGCTTGGCCCGCAGGGACAGGATTGGGGCCTCCCGCCCTTCAACCCGCTCACCCTGGAGGAGCAGGGCCTTGCCGCGTTCCGCGATCTGGTCTCGGCCAATATGCGCCATGCCGGAGCCATCCGGATCGATCACGCTTTCCAGCTTCAGCGCCTGTTTCTCATTCCGTCCGGCGCTCCCGCGTCCCAGGGCGCCTATGTGGATTATCCGTTCGACGCGATGCTCGCTGTGCTGCGTGTCGAGAGCCACCGCGCCAACTGCCTCGTGATCGCCGAGGACCTCGGCACGGCGCCGGAGGGCTTCTCCGATGCCATCATGGAATCGGGCATCCTCAGCTACCGGGTGCTGCCTTTCGAAAGGGAGGGATCGGCCTTCAGGACGCCGGAGCAATATCCCCGCTCGGCTCTTGCCGTCCTCACCACCCATGACCTGCCGACCTTCATCGGCTGGTGGCGCGGCCTCGACATCGACCTGCGCCAGACCCTCGGCATCTTCGCCCCGGCCCGGGCTGCCGACGAGCGCATCGCACGGGACGCGGACAAACGGCATCTGAAGGAGGCTCTGGCCCAGGAAGGTCTCCTCCCCTCGCCGCAAGTTCCGGAAAAGCCGCCGCTGGAAGAAACGGTTCGCTACCTCGCCCGCACGTCGTCGGTGCTCACGGCCCTGCAGATCGAGGATGCCTCGGGCGAGTTGAACCAGCCCAACATGCCGGGCATGGATATGGGGCACCCCAACTGGCGCCGGCGCCTGTCGAACACGATCGAGACCATAGCCGCACCCGGAAGCCTGATGCGCAAGCTCGCCGTCGCTCTGGCCGAGGAAGGGCGGGATGTCCGCTCCCGTCGCAACGTCCTCGCCTCGCCCCCGCCGCGGGCCACCTACCGTCTGCAGTTTCACAAGGACTTCACCTTCGACGATGCGGTGAAGATCGTGCCCTATCTGGCGAAGCTCGGCATCAGCCACGTCTATTCTTCGCCGATCCAGACGGCCGCGCCCGGATCGACCCATGGTTATGACATCGTCGACCATTCATCGATCAATCCGGAACTCGGCGGAGAGGACGGCTTCCGCCGCCTCTCGGACGCCTTGAGAGAACACGGGCTCAAGCTCGTTCTCGACATCGTTCCCAACCACATGGGCGTGGGCGGGAAGGACAACGGCTGGTGGCTCTCGGTGCTCGAATGGGGCCGGCTCTCGCCCGTGGCCAGAGCCTTCGACATCGATTGGGAGCGGCCCGGCGCCGACGGCAAGCTGATCGTCCCGTCCCTGGGCGGGCTCTACGGGGATGTTCTGGAGAAGGGCGAATTGCAGCTGAAGTTCGACCCGGTCGAAGGCTCCTTCAGCGTCTGGCACTGGGAGCATCGCTTCCCGATCTGCCCGACGACCTATCCGGTCGTGCTCGATCAGGCGCTGGCGGCCCTTGGCGATCCGGCAAAATCCGGGGAGTTGTGCAGCCTTACGGAGCAGCTGCGGGCACTAAACGATCGCATAGCAGGGGATGATCAGGTCTCTCTTCCGGAGAAGGCGGACTTGTTCAAATGCAATCTCGCACGAGTGGCGAAGGCCTCGCCGTCGCTGAGGAAGGCCATCGACAGCGCCGTCGCGACCGTCAACGGCGTTTCCGGCCAGCCTGAGAGCTTCAACACCCTGCATCGCCTCCTGGAGGCGCAGGCCTACCGGCTCTCCTACTGGCGGGTGGCGTCGAGCGACATCAACTACCGCCGCTTCTTCGACATCAACACCCTGGCCGGCATCCGGGTCGAGATCCCGGAGATCTTCGAGAAGACGCATGAACTCATCGTCCGTCTGGTGGACGAGGGCCTCGTCCACGGTCTGCGGATCGACCATATCGACGGCCTCGCCGATCCGGAGGGCTATACCCGTGCCCTGCAGCAGAAGGTGGGACCGGGCTTCTATGTGGCGGTCGAGAAGATCCTGGAGCCGGGCGAGATCCTGCGTCCCTGGCCGGTGGCCGGAACATCGGGTTACGACGCCCTCAACGTAATCGACGGTGTGCTGGTGAATGCCGAGGCAGGCGACACGTTCGAGCGCATCTATCGGGAGGCCTCGGGTCTTCAGGGCTCCTATGACGAGTTGCTGAAACAGGCCAAGATCGAGATCACCGAGAAGAATTTCGCCAGCGAACTGGAGGTTCTGGTCTCCGATATCAAACGGATCGCCGATGCCGACAGGCGCACGCGGGACTATACGGCTTTTTCCTTACAGCGAGCCCTGATCGAGATCATCGCCGCCGTTCCGGTCTATCGCAGCTATCTCCGCGATGCGGAACCGGTGACCGAGGACGTGACATTGATCGATGAGACGGTCAGGATGGCCCAGCAATCCAGCGCCCTGGCCGATCGCAGCGTGCACGATTTCATCGCCTCAGCTCTGCTCGGCAAGGTGGCTGCCGATGCGGCTGATATCCGCCGCTTCCGGAGACGGTTCCAGCAGCTGACGGGTCCCGTCATGGCAAAGAGCCTGGAGGATACCCTGTTCTATCGCTATGGCCGCCTGATCGCGCTCAATGAGGTCGGAGGCGACCCGGGCCATTTCGGCCTCTCGCCGGATGCCTTCCATCCGGCGAACGTAGATCGCGCGCGCGATTGGCCGCATGCGATGATCGCGACCGCGACCCATGACACCAAACGAGGCGAGGATACACGGGCCCGCCTGCTCGCCCTCTCCGAGATGCCGGATGAATGGGAAAAGGCTCTCGCTCTCTGGCACGAGACGGCCGCCCCTCATCTGACCGAGGTGAATGGCGCACCCGCACCTGACGCCAACGATCAGGTGATCCTGTTTCAGGCGCTTTTGGGGGCTTGGCCTCTTGAGCTTCTGGAAGGATCCGACAGCAAGCAGCTTGCCGCGTTCCAGGAGCGCATGAAGGAGTATCTCACCAAGGCTCTGCGGGAAGCCAAGCGGCATACAAGCTGGGTCGCGCCGGATGAGGCCTATGAGGGTGCTGCCCTCAAGCTTCTTCAGGCCGCGCTCGATCCGAAGAGCCTCTTCATTGATCGTTTCAGGCCCCTTGCCCAGCGCCTGTCCCTTCTCGGCATGCTGAACGGTCTCTCACGGACCGTTCTGAAGCTGACGCTGCCTGGCGTGCCGGACATCTATCAAGGCACCGAGTTCTGGGACTTTTCCCTTGTCGATCCGGACAACCGGAGACCGGTCGATTACGAAGCCCGTGTCGAAGGGCTCGATAGGGACGGGTCTCTCACGGGACTGATGAGGAGCTGGCCTGACGGGCGGATCAAGCAGCGCATCCTCTCGTTGCTTCTTCACGATCGTGCCGCATCCCCCTGGCTCTATGCTGATGGCGACTACCAGCCTTTGGCCCTCAAAGGCCGACAGGCCTCTCACCTGCTCGCCTTCGTCAGACAACACGGCGAATCGGCTTTGGTTGTCATCGTGCCGCGTCTCTGGAACGACTTGATGAGCAAGGAGAGCCTGTTGCCCGATCCGTCGGTCTGGAGCGATAGCGCTGCGGCTCTGCCCCATGGGAGCTGGCGCAATGTGCTCACGGGAGATGATATTCTCATCAGGGAAGACCTGACGAGGATTTCGGAACTCATGGATCTCCTTCCCTTCGTTGTCCTCAAACGCGACGGAGACTGGAGCGCTTCGCATTAACAAAGATTGCCGCAACACCCTTGAGCAGGTCTCCCTCCTTCTGGTCCCGGCCAAGGCCTGCTCCATAATGAGATCTCTCACAGCATCGTGTCGGACATGCCGCTCCGCCGGCGCCGATGGGTCACCAGATGAAGGGGAATAACCGAATGGATCAGCACCGTCGTGGATCGCAGAGCGCGCCGACGCGCCCGGCTGAGCCGCCATCGGTTGCCGAGATCGTCAATTCAGGCGACCCTTTTGCTGTCCTGGGGCCCCATGAGATTTCGCCCGGCCTGTGGGAGATCCGGGCCATCGTGCCGGACGTCGATGCCGTGACGGTGCTCGACCAAGACGGGCAGACCGTTCTCGGCGCCATGGAGCGGATGCCTCCCGATGGCCTGCTCGTTGCCTCCTTCAGTTCCTCCGGACGGCCAGACTACCGGCTGCGGATCGAAAGACAGGGCGCGATCGAGATCCGGCACGATCCCTACAGCTTCGGCACCTTCCTTTCCCATGAGGAGCTCGTTCAGATCGGCGATCCGACAAGCGATGCCGTCTACACCAAGCTCGGCGCCCATTTCCTCGATCTAGGAGGAATACAGGGTTTTCTCTTCACGGTCTGGGCACCCAATGCCCGCCGGGTGAGCGTGGTCGGCGATTTCAATTCCTGGGATGGACGGTGCCATCCGATGCGCCGCCGCCATGAAGGCGGGATCTGGGAGCTGTTCATTCCGGACATCACGCCGGATCAGCGCTACAAGTTCGAGATCATCGGCCTTCACGGCAATCTTCTCGCCCTCAAGGCCGATCCCGTCGCCTTTGCTGCGGAGCACCCGCCGGCCACCGCCTCCATCCTCAAAGGCGCACCGAGTTTCGAGTGGCAGGACGCGGAGTGGATGACCTCGCGCTCCGCGCAGAATCATCGCAAGGCGCCGATGTCGATCTACGAGTGCCATCTCGGATCCTGGGCCCGCATCCCCGAGGAAGGCAACCGCTATCTGACCTATCGCGAATTGGCCGTGCGGCTCATTCCCTATGTGAAGAATCTCGGCTTCACGCATATCGAGCTTCTGCCGATCACCGAATTCCCGTTCGACGGCTCGTGGGGCTATCAGCCCATTTCGCTGTACGCGCCGACGAGCCGCTTCGGCACGCCGGAGGATTTTGCAGCATTCGTCGAGGCGGCGCACGCAGCCGGGATCGGCATCATCCTCGACTGGGTGCCGGCGCATTTCCCGAACGACCCGCATGGATTGTCCTATTTCGACGGAACGCATCTCTACGAGCATGCCGATCCGCGCTTAGGTTTTCACCAGGATTGGGGCACCTACATCTATAATTTCGAACGCCAGGAGGTGATGAGCTTCCTCGTGGCGAATGCCCGCTTCTGGCTGGAACGCTATCATCTCGACGGATTGCGGGTCGATGCCGTCGCGTCCATGCTCTACCTCGATTACTCGCGCAAGCCGGGTGAGTGGATCCCGAACCGCTACGGCGGAAATGAGAATCTCGGCGCAATCGACTTCATCCGCAAGATGAACGAGGTCGCCTATGCCACCTCGCCGGGTGCCGTCACCATTGCGGAGGAATCCACCGCTTGGCCGGGCGTTTCGCAGCCCACCTATACGGGAGGCCTCGGCTTCGGCTTCAAATGGAACATGGGCTGGATGCACGACACCTTGCGCTACATCAGCAAGGATCCCGTCTTCCGCCAGTACCACCATCACGACCTGACCTTCGGCCTGCTCTACGCCTTTTCTGAGAACTTCATCCTGCCGCTGAGCCACGACGAGGTCGTGCACGGCAAAGGATCGCTCCTCGGCAAGATGCCGGGCGACCGGTGGCAACGGTTCGCCAATCTCCGTGCCTATTTCGGCTTCATGTGGGGACATCCCGGCAAGAAGCTCCTGTTCATGGGCGGGGAAATCGCCCAGGAGCGGGAATGGAACCACGACGAGAGCCTCGATTGGCATCTTCTTGACGACTCCTACCACAAGGGCGTCCAGCGTCTGATCGGAGACCTCAACCACGCCTACTGCTCCATTCCGGCCCTGCATGAGCGCGACTGCGAAGCGAAGGGATTCGAGTGGCTCGTCTCGGATGACCGCGATAACAGCGTCATCGCCTGGGCACGGCGCGGAGACGACGAGAAATCCCTGGCTATCGTCGTGTCGAACTTCACGCCCGTTCCACGTGAAACATATCGCATCGGCGTTCCGCTGCCGGGTTTCTATCGCGAGGCGGTCAACACGGACGCCGCCCAGTATGGCGGCAGCAACATTGGCAATCTCGGCGGGATCAAGGCCGAGGACAGGCCGAGCCATGGTCAGCCCTGCTCCCTGACCCTCACGATCCCGCCGCTGGCGACACTGATCCTCGTTCTCGACCAGGACGGCTCGAGAGCGAACATATAGTTCCGCTTGCCGGGGACTTACCCAGAGGTCGCGCGTTGATCACCAGAACGTTTTCTCCGCTTGGTTTTGAGATTCCAGAATGAACGACAAAGTCGACACCCGTGATATGCCGGCAGCTCAGGTCGTTGCTCCGAACGTGAGGCGCACATCGCGCGTGCGGGAGGGATTGCCCTACCCGCTGGGAGCGACCTGGGACGGACTTGGCGTCAACTTCGCCATCTTCTCCGCCAACGCTACGAAGGTCGAGCTCTGCCTGTTCGATCTGGAGGGTCGCAACGAACTGGAGCGGATCGAGCTTCCCGAATATACCGACGAGGTCTGGCACGGCTATCTGCCGGATGCGCGGCCCGGCACGACCTATGGCTACCGCGTCTACGGTCCGTACGATCCGAAAGAGGGACACCGCTTCAATCCGAACAAGCTCCTGCTCGACCCCTATGCCCGCCAGCTCATCGGCGATCTGGTCTGGAACCCGGCCCTCTTCGGCTACACCATCGGCTCGCCGGATGCGGACTTGTCCTTCGACAAGCGGGACAGCGCGCGCTTCATGCCCAAGTGCCGGGTCGTGGAATCGGCCTTTACCTGGGGGCGCGTCCGCAGGCCGCAGATCCCGTGGGAGCGCACGATCGTCTACGAGACGCATCTACGCGGCTTCACCATGCAGCACCCGGCCGTGCCCCGGGAGCTGCGCGGCACCTTCTCGGGACTCATGCAGCATGAGGTGATCGAATATATCAGGACGCTCGGCGTCACCGCCGTCGAGCTGCTCCCCATCCATGCCTTCGTGGACGACAGCTACCTGATCGACAAGGGATTGCGGAACTACTGGGGCTACAACTCCATAGGATTTTTCGCGCCGCAACCGCGGTATCTCGCGACACCTTTCGTGAACGAAGTGAAGGAGATGGTAAGCCATCTTCACGATGCCGGGATCGAGGTGATCCTCGACGTGGTCTACAACCACACGGCGGAGGGCAACGAGCTCGGGCCCACCCTGTCCTTCAAGGGGATCGACAACGCATCCTATTACAGGCTTGCCCCCGATAAGCGCTACTACATCAACGACACCGGCACCGGAAACACGGTCAATCTCAGCCATTCCCGCGTGCTGCAGATGGTGACGGATTCCTTGCGCTACTGGGCGCAGGAGGTGCAGATCGACGGCTTCCGCTTCGACCTCGCAACCATCCTCGGTCGTGAGCCACACGGGTTCGAGGAGGACGGACGCTTCCTCGACACCTGCCGCCAGGATCCGGCGCTCAGCCAAGTCAAATTGATTGCGGAGCCATGGGATTGCGGCCCCGGCGGCTATCAGGTCGGACGCTTCTCTCCCGGATGGGCCGAATGGAACGATCGTTATCGCGACACGGTGCGAGGTTATTGGAAAGGCGAAGAGGGAAAGCTGCCGGAGCTTGCCTCCCGCCTCACCGCATCGGCCGACATATTCAACAAGCGCGGGCGGAGACCCTGGGCATCCGTCAACTTCATCACCGCCCATGACGGATTCACCCTCAACGATCTCGTATCCTACAACGAGAAGCACAACGAGGCGAACGGCGAGGACAACAAGGACGGCCACGATCACAACCTGTCCTTCAACTACGGCGCCGAAGGCCCGACGGACGATCCGAAGATCCGTACCCTGCGGCTGCGCCAGATGCGCAACATGCTCGCCACCCTGCTCTTCTCGCAGGGAACGCCCATGCTGCTCGCCGGCGACGAGTTTGCACGCACCCAGCAGGGCAACAACAATGCCTATTGCCAGGACAACGAGATCTCCTGGATCGACTGGGAGGGGATCGACGAAGACGGCATCGAGCTTCTCGAATTCACCCGCAAGCTCATCCAGTTGCGCCAGGATCTTCCGATCCTGCGCAGGGGACGGTTCCTGTCCGGCGTCTACAACGAGGAACTCGACGTCAAGGACGTGACCTGGCTCACGCCCGCCGGAGACGAGATGACGCCCGAGCATTGGCAGGATCCGAATGCCCGCTGCATCAGCATCCTGCTCGACGGTCGCGCCCAACCGACCGGCATCCGCCGACGCGGCACCGACGTGACCCTACTGCTGATCCTGAATGCGCATCATGACGTGGTGAAGTGCACGTTGCCGGAAGTGATCGGCGGCGAAGCCTGGATGTGTCACATCGATACCAACCAGCCTGATCTCGAAGTGCCGACCGAGTTCGGCTTCGGCAAGGTATACACCGTGACCGCCCACTCTCTGCTTCTCTTCCAGCTGAAGCCCGAGAAGCAGCGGAAGGCGGAGAAGAAGAAAAGCGCTTAGCCGGCGCTTTTCCCCACTCAGGATGCCCGAAGGCAGGAGCGATAGAGATCGGCGTACTGCCTCGCCGGGCGGCGCCAGCTCACATCGGCCCTCATGCCGTTCACCTGCAGGCGCCGCCAGGCATCCTTATCGCGCCACAGATGCTTCGCCCGATCGAAGGCATCGAGCGCTGCGCCGAGGTTGACGGGCCCGAACTGGAAACCCGTCGCCGCACCGGTGGCGATGGCCATCTCATTGGCGTCGATGATCGTATCGGCGAGCCCGCCCACACGGGAAACGATGGGGATGCTCCCATAGCGCATGGCGCAGAGCTGCGTCAGGCCGCAGGGTTCGAACCGCGACGGGACGAGAAGCGCGTCGCTTCCGCCTTGAATTTGGTGAGCGAGCGCTTCGTCGTAGCCGACAAAGCAGCCGACCTGTCCGGGATAGACGATCCGCGCTGTCTGAAAGCTGTCCTCCAGCGCCTTGTCTCCTGCTCCCAACAGAGCCAATTGCGCACCCTCCGCGAGGAGACGCGAGAGGCCTGCGAGCACGAGGTCGAGCCCCTTCTGCTCCGACAGGCGGCTGACGACGCCGAAGAGGAGCGCGTCGGGATCGGGTTTCAGCCCCAAGCGCTCCTGCAACGACCGCTTGTTGACTGCCCGTGCTTCGAGGCCGTCGGCGTCGTAAGGCTGCGCGAGGTGCACATCCGTCGAGGGATCCCACACCTTGTCGTCGATGCCGTTGAGAATGCCGGAGACGACGCTTGAACGGGCACGCAGCAACCCGTCGAGGGCCATTCCACCCTCAGGCGTCTGGATCTCCTTGGCATAGGTCGGGGACACGGTGGTGATGCGGTCCGCAAGCTGCAGGCCGGCCTTCAGAAAGCCGATCTGCCCGTAATACTCGACACCGTCCACCGTGAAGACGCTGGCAGGCAGGCCGAGCTCGAAAAGGAGATCGGCCGGGAAGATGCCCTGGAAGGCGATGTTGTGAATGGTGATGACCGTCCCGGGACGTGTGCCGCCGGTGAGGCTCAGATAGACCGGCGCGAGGCCCGCCTGCCAATCATGGGAGTGAATGACATCGGGCATGAACCCCGGAGTCAGACCCTGCCCGATATCGGCTGCAGCCCGCCCGAGCGCCGCGAACCGGCGGGCGTTGTCCGGCCAGTCGCGGCCGTTCGGCGCGAGATAGGGCGAGCCCGGGCGTTCGAAGAGATGGGGAGCGTCGATGACGAAGAGATCGATGCCTCCTGCCCTGCCCGAGAGAAGCCGCGCGGTTGCGCCGAAGAAGCTCGCATACTGGTGCAGGACTTCGGAGCGTTCCAGAGCCTTCAGCACGGCGGGATAGCCCGGCACGAGCGTGACGACCGTTACGCCCTCTTGAGCAAGCGCAGACGGCAGGGCACCGGCCACATCGGCCAATCCACCGGTCTTGATGATGGGAAAGACCTCAGACGTGACCGACAGAACGCTCAGAGGCTTCATTCCGCCAATCTCTCGATCATCGGCTTCGTGATGAGGCAGATCCCCTTCTCGGTGCGGCGGAACCTACGGGCATCCAGTTCGGGATCCTCCCCGACAACAAGCCCGTCGGGAATGCGTACGCCACGATCGACGACCACGTTCGTCAAGCGAGCTCCGCGGCCGATCTCCACGTAGGGAAGAAGCACAGCTCCCTCGACCTCGGCATGGGAATGCAGATGCACAGCCGTGAAAACGAGGGACCGGCGTAGGGCCGCACCGGAAACGATGCAGCCGCTCGAAACCAGCGAATTGATCGCATGCCCGCGCCGATCTTCCTCATCGTGAACGAATTTGGCTGGCGGCCATGTCTCGGAGAAGGTCGAAATCGGCCAGTCGCGATCATAGAGATCGAGAGAGGGCACGATCGCGGTCAGGTCGATGTTGGCTTCCCAATACGCATCGACAGTGCCCACGTCTCGCCAATAAGCCTCCGCGGCGTTGCCGCCAGCCTCCGCTCCCGAGCGGACGCACGAGTTGGTGAAACGATGCGCCACCGCCTTTCCGTGCTGAACCAGATAGGGGATGATGTCCTTGCCGAAGTCTCGGTTCGAGCCGGGAGTTTCCGCGTCGCGCCGCAACTGCTCAAAGAGGAACCTGGTGTTGAAGACGTAGATGCCCATGCTGGCGAGCGCCATATCGGGCTTGTCCGGCATGCCCGGCGGATCGGCAGGCTTTTCCAGGAACGAGATGATGCGGTCCGTCTCGTCGATGGCCATGACGCCGAATCCGGTCGCCTCCATGCGCGGCACCTCGAGGCACCCGACGGTGACATCGGCTGCCGAATCGACATGCTGACGAAGCATGATCTCGTAATCCATCTTGTAGACGTGATCGCCTGCAAGGATGATGATGTATTCGGGATCGATGCTCGAGATGATGTCGATGTTCTGATACACCGCATCGGCCGTGCCCTCGTACCACATCGTCTCGGACACGCGCTGGCTCGCCGGCAGGATGTCGAAGCTCTCGTTCCGCTCCGCACGAAAGAAGTTCCAGCCTCGCTGGAGATGGCGGATGAGGCTGTGCGCCTTGTACTGCGTCGCCACCCCGATGCGCCTGATTCCGGAGTTCAGCGCGTTCGACAGGGCGAAGTCGATGATCCGCGTGTTGCCGCCGAAATAAACGGCCGGCTTCGCGCGGATATCGGTCAGCTCCATCAATCGACTGCCGCGTCCGCCGGCCAGAACATATGCCATCGCATGGCGGGAGAGAGGTGCGTGGGAAACGCTGGAATTCGGCAAGACCGGGTCCTCACATCAAAGGCAGCCATCTGCCCCGCTCTGTAGACGCTGAAACCGCCCGCAAGTTCTCGCTGATGTGATCCGGCTTCAGTTTTTCTCCTGCCCCTCAAGCCTCCGCCGCATGGGCTGAAGGCTCCAGTCGACGGCTGCGTTCAGGTCACGCGGGTCGTGCGCCGCCGCTTCGTCGGCGCCGCTACGGGCGTCTCACCGCCTTCAGAAACTCCTTCCGCAGCGGGCGCGGCGGGGCTGCGCTTCCGGCGGGTTTTCGGGGCGGCCGGGCTGGGAAGCTCTTCATCGGCCGTCATGCTGGTCATGCCCAGCGGCGCCGGATCGATAATGGGCGCCTTTGTGCCGTCACCCTCATCGCCTTCGCCGAGAATTTCCCGCTCTGCCTGGTACCAGTAGTCATCGGCGCGGCCATGGATGCCGCCATGCCGCATCCAAAGCTCATACGCCCGTTCACGGATTCTTTCTTCGAGTTGCTTGTCCATGATCGCCCTTCGTTCTGATGCCCTGCCTCGACAGACGACGCGACACGCGAACTGGTCTCGCCGTCCAGCCACGAGGTTTCGCGTCCATCGGATATGAACTATGTGGATTATTAGGCAGTTCCCGCGAATGGCAACGGTCGAGCGCTGAATCTATGGCAAATGTTTGCCCAGCGCAGAACTGCTCCAGATGAAGTTTTCATCAACCCGATCAGGACTCCTCCGGCGCCTTGAAGCGGATGACCCTGTACACGTACCAGAACGCGAGACCCGCGAAGACCGCGTTCGAGACGGGATTGAGCCATTCCGAGACGCGCTCGTATTGGCTCTCCAGCAGATATCCGGCGCCGGCCAGCAGAAGCGTCCAGAGAGCCGTTCCGAGGGAGCTCCACAGGAGAAAGGTCGGGATCGGCATGCAGTTCACGCCGGCGGGAACGGAGATGAGCGATCGGATGGCTGGGATCAGGCGGCCAAGGAAAAGCGCCACGGCCTGATGCCGGGCAAAGAAGGCCCTGGCCTGTTCGACCTCGTCCGGATGCAGCGTGAGCCAGCGCCCGTGCCGGCCGGCGAACCGCTTCAGACGCTTCGGGCCGATCCAGCGGCCGATCAGGAACCAGAAATAGGCGCCCGCGAGCGAGCCGACCGTGCCGGAGGCAACCACTCCGGCGAAGCTAAGCGTTCCCTTGGCCGCGGAGAAGCCCGCCAGAGGCATGATCACCTCCGACGGGATCGGCGGAAACACGTTCTCCAGCAGCATGAGGAGGGCAATGCCGACATACCCGGTCTTATCGATGAGGCTGACAATCCAATCGAACACGTGGCGACACCATATTCTTTAGGGCTGGGTTGCAGTCCGCCATATGGGCTTGAGCCAAGGCCGGATCCACAAGGGGGCAACGCCCGACCCCTGGTCTGTTTCCGCCGGAACCTTGGCTTCAGTCTCCAGTTGGTAAGATATTCCGTTCAAGAACGTGGCTGACGTGCAACTGTTGGAAGAAACGACGAGCCTGCAAGCTCCCGACATCGCCTGCAAGGCGGTGCGATCCCCCGTTGGGCCCATCCTGCGGCCGGGGCAGAACTGCTGGCGCGTGGCTCAGGCTGACCGGGCAAGCGTCCTGGTCGACGGCGCGCCCTACTTCTCTCATCTCGAAGCGGCCTTGCGCAGAGCCCAGCGCTCGATCCTGATCATCGGCTGGGATTTCGACGGCAGCATCCGGCTGCGCCCTGACGTGAGCACCGAGGAATCGCCGCCGCTCGGCCGCCTGCTCCGCTCGCTCGTCGAGGAGAAACCCGATCTCGAGGTCAGGATCCTCGTGTGGAGCATCGCCGTCGTCCACGCGCCCGGCGCACCGGGACCGCTGATCTTCGGTGCCGACTGGCAGGACCACCCGCGCCTGCACCTCAAGCTCGACACGCATCATCCGCTCTATGCGGCCCATCACCAGAAGATCGTCTGCATCGACGACGCGCTCGCGTTCGTGGGCGGCATGGATCTGACGGTCGAGCGCTGGGATACCCAGCGCCATGCCTGCGACGATTCCATCCGGCTGAAGGACGACGGGAGCATCTATGAGCCCGTCCACGATCTCCAGATGGCCGTGGACGGCGAGGCCGCGCACGCCATCGCCGAGGTCGGCTATGGGCGCTGGAAATTCGCGACAGGCGAAGAGCTCGCTCCGGTTTCGACAGGGTCCGACCCCTGGCCGGCCGACCTCTTGCCTGATTTCCACCATGTGCCGATTGCCATCGCCCGGACCTATCCGGCCTGGGGGGAGCAGCCTGCCGCCAATGAGGCGGCCGCCTTGACCCTGGACGCGCTTTCGGCCGCCCGGAAGACCATCTACATCGAGGCGCAATACATGACCGCGCCCTGCGTGGGCGACGTTTTGGAGCGGCATCTCGCCGATCCCGACGGCCCTGAGATCGTCGTCATCCAGACCCATGAGTCCCACGGCTGGGCCGAAGAGTTGGTCATGGGGACCAACCGGGACCGGCTCATCCGCCGCCTGCGCAAATGCGACCGCCATGACCGGCTGCGGGTCTATTACCCGGTCATCCCCAACGGCGAAGGCGGGGAATGCCAGGTCCTGATCCACTCGAAGCTCATCATCGTCGATGACGTGTTCCTGCGCATCGGCTCCTCGAACCTGAACAACCGGTCGATCGGCCTCGACAGCGAATGCGACGCCGCCATCGAGGCCACGACGGAGGAGGTGCGCCGGACCATCACCGGGCTTCGGGACCGCCTGCTGGCGGAGCATCTGGACATCAGTCCGGAGACCTTCGCGAGGACCGTGGCTGGCAATGGCGGATCGATCATCGCGGCCATCGAGCAGCTCAACACCGGCGTGCGAGGCCTCCGCCCCTTCGGAGCCATGTCGGATGACGGCCCGGATGTGCCGGCAGCCGGGACGGGCCTTCTTGATCCGCTCGAACCGTTCGAGCCGCTCTCGCTGTTCCGCCGCCGCAAGGAGTGACGTTCAAGCCTTCGCCCCGACGCCCGCGTCGGGATCGTATGCGCGGCTCGTGCGGCGATAGAACAGTTCCGTAACGGCGAACAGAATGCTTCCCAGGCCCAGCGGCGTGAGGAAATAGACGAATCGGAACACCAGGAGCGGCCCGATCAGGTCGTTCTGCGGCAGCAGATACATGACCACGCTCTCGATCACCCCCAGGCCGCCGGGAACATGGCTGACCAGAGCCGTCGCGTTGGCGATCACGTAGACGGACGCCACCCCCAGATAGGCCACGTCGGCCACGGCCGCGAGCGCCTGATGGAGACAGGCCGCGACGAAGGCGAAATTGATCGAGCCCACCAGGACCTGCCCGACGGCAAGCCGGAGCGGCGGCACCTCGAGCGTCCAGCGTCTTATTTTCAAAGGCTTGCGCATGAAGGCGGAGAGGATGAGGTATAGGGCGGGGAGCGCGAGGCAGCCGAGGCCCAATACCACAACGACCGGTCGCGAGAGACCCGTGATTTCCACCGCCAGCCCGGAGCGCAGCAGGAGCGCTGCTCCCCCCAGGATCAGGAGGCCCAGCCCGACGGTGACGCCGCAGAACACGATCACCTTCGCGACCTCGCCCGCCGTCAAGCCCCAGCGGCTGTAGAACCGGTAGCGGACCGCGCCGCTGCTCAGGGCGGCCAACCCGATATTGTGGCCCAGCGACAGGGCCGTGAAGGACACCAAGGCCGCTTTCGGGTAAGGCAGCGGCCGTTTGACGTAATGCAGGGCCAGGTAATCGAAGAACGTCAGGGACAGGTAACTCGCGGCCGCGAACCCGAAGGCACCCAGGAGCCTGGACGCGGGCACGGCCGTCACGGCAGCGACGAGCTGATCCAGGCTGTAGCGGCTGAGCGTGCGGTAGAGCAGGAAGGCTGCAAGGCCGACGGCAGCCGCAGCAATGACATATTTCCAGTTCCGCATCCGCTCTCCTCGATCCGGTCAAATCCGCGGGCCGAGAACAGCCCCGCTCCATGGAGCTAAACGCCGTTGAATGCCCTGCGATCCGTCACATCCGCCTCACGGGTCGCTTATTCCCGTGCATGGGCAAGGCTGTGCCTGCTCGCCTGCCCTTGGGCGATCTGAAACTCGACCAGGAGCGGCAGGTGATCGGACGCCACCCTGGCAAGCGGCGTCCTGACGGTTTCGACCCGCAGGACGCGGATCGAGCGGCTGACGAAAACATGGTCGATGCGCAGGAGCGGCAGGCGCGACGGAAAGGTAGCCTTGGGCCTTGCGAGCCGGGCCTGCGCATCCCAAAGGTGCGAGGCCAGGTGCAGATAGGCCCGGGACCGAGGCGTCGCGTTGAGGTCTCCCACAAGGATCGTCGGCTCCCGACAGGCCTTATGCCCAAGCCAGTGTGGTCCGAGCAACGCATCGACCTGGGCCAGCCGCTCATGACGGCGCAAACCCAGATGGGTATTGATCACCTGAACCTCTCTGCCGCCGATCTGGACCGAGGCCCAGAGGGCGCCTCTCGGCTCCAAGGCAGGCTTGCGGGCCCATCCCGGCAGCGTTTGCGCCTTCACGAGCTGCGACGGCCTGTGGGTCAGGATCGCGTTGCCGTATTCCTCTTCGAGAACCTTCAGGCTGGCATGGAAATGCACGTGCATGCCGAGCGCCTGGGCGATCGCATGGGCCTGGTCGATGCCGCCCGTCCGGGAGCGCCCCACGTCGAGCTCCTGAAGGGCGACCACATCCGGCTCGTAGGCTGCAATCACATCCGCGATCCGCGTGGGGGCGAGGCGACCGTCCGTCCCAAGACAGCGGTGCACGTTATAGGTCAGGATTCGCGGCACTGGGCCCCCTTCTCGTCATGCCTCCGGGTGCAAGCGTCCGCTTCGAAGGCCCATCCAATACGGTTTGAAGCCAAACACACACCGGAGCGGCTTGGATCCCGCCAAGCCTGACAATTCGGTGGAGGCAACCGCCGACCTATTCGCGCAGTCAAGCCGGGTGGACCTCCCGGTCGGTGATGGTTTGCCCTCCCTTGCTCTGTGTCAGGACGCATCCTTTGAGGAACTTGGACGGACGGTCAGGAGCGCAGCCGCGAGAGCGACCGCGGAGATCCACCAACCCTGCCAGGCCCCATGGCTCACCAGCGCAATGGCACTTGCCGACATGAGGGTTATCAACCCCACCCGACGGATCTTGTCCGGTGCGCCCGCAAGGCACCTCAGCACCCAGAGGACCAGGAGGCTCAACAGGAGGGCGCCCACCGCCCCCAGCTCGACCCACACCTGGAGGAAGGCATTGTGAGGATGGCCGATCTTCAGCATCTGACGGTAGGCGGAGTCGATCTTGGCCGCGACAGGATGATTGCCCATATGCGGCGACGACGCGAAACCTGTCCCGAACACGGGATAGCGACGAGCAACGTCGCTGAAGGCCTGCCAGAGTTCGATTCGCTCCCGCGAGTGTCCTCCCTTAGTCGCTTCGATCACGGTATCAGGCATGAGCTTGGCGACAGTGCTCCCGAAAAAGGGCTGCATCCAGATGAGCCCCAGAAGGATGACCGTGAGCAATAACCTTACCCGGGCAAAGGGAGCATAGCTGAGCGCGAACGTCCCAGCTGCGGCCAGCAGGCCGAGCTTGGCGGCCTCACTGTCGGAGATGAGGATTGTGGTCACGCCCGCGAGCAACAGCACCGAGCAGAGCGTTCGCCGCCTGCGGAAGCCGACCAAGGCAATGACCGGCGCGAGCAGAAGAAACAGCGTCACGACCGGCCTGTTGTGAATGAAGGTCCCGACCCGTTCGCGGAAGAAGTTGCGTAGGGGAAAGTCGAGCAGGAGTTCCGCGGCGATCAAAGCGGCAGCGATCACCATGGCCACAGCAAGGCCTCGTACCATCCAAGGAGGCGGGGGCGCAGCGCGCCAGCTCACGATCAGGATCGCGCTCGACACCACAGGGAGGACGGCCTCCCCCCAGGAGAACAGGCCCAGAGCCGGTCTCAAGGCCCACCCGAGAGTGACCAAAGGGTAGGTGATCCCGAAGAGGATTAGGATAAGAACTCCTGTTCGAAGCTGTTCCCGAGCCCAGTGATGGGAGGCCATAGTGCCGGATACGACACGTGCAGCAAGCACAAAAAAGGCCGCGCATGTCAGAAGCAAGGGAGAAGACCGATTAGCAATGACCATCGCTACCGGCAGGGATACGATCAACCCATGGCCGATATGGTCTAGATGAGCGGTATAATGCCTATGGTTGTTGAAGAATGCCGCACTCTTCTTTCCTATGCTTTTCAAACGGCCCGCTGCTCCCGCGGCATGTTTTCGATCATGATCGTGCCTGTATTCCGCAAACATGCGCATTCTCTTGAGCTTAATACTTCTACTTGGCAATCCGGTCATCGCAGGGAATCGGCACATTGCGCCTAACCGGTTGGGCAAGCAGCGGCATCAGTAAGCGAGGCGCAACGATATTCATAGTGCGGATCGGATCCAATGCCCTTGATCGAGCGCAATGTCGTTCGGTTTGGGATCGGCGGCAAGGGAACGATGAACCCGGAAGGATCGGTTCAGGAAGTGCCCGGCTTACCCTGACGGGCAGAACGGCGACGATGAGCCACCGCAGGCGTCCGGGAGCGGAGCAGCCCAATATGGAACGGGAGCCGTGCGTACATCCGGCAACGGCTCCCGCCTCCTCAGACCGGCTGCCGCAGCAACCGGATTGGCTCATCATAGCTCAGACCGGCTGCGCCGGGTCGGTGCATAGGGGGTACGGCCCTCCCCGGTCGAGAGCACCCCACCCTCCGAGGCATGGGCTGGATGCGCCGAAAGGGGCTTGCACCATCCCTCCGAGACGCTATGGCATCCCGGCGCACGGTGAATTGGAGCTGATATGTCCGAGATGTTCTCTCTTCAGAAAGACAAGATCCGCGTTCTTCTGCTTGAGGGGGTGAACGACAGCGCTGTCGAACTGATCAGAGGCGCCGGCTATACGAACCTGACCTACCTCAAGACGGCTCTCGACGAGGATCGGCTGATCGAAGCCCTGCAGGGCGTCCATCTCCTGGGCATCCGCTCCCGGACGCAGATGACGAGCAGGGTCCTGGAGGCCGCAAACAGACTGATCGCGGTCGGCTGCTTCAGCGTCGGTACGAATCAGGTCGACCTAGAAGCCGCACGGCATGCGGGCATACCCGTTTTCAACGCTCCCTTCTCCAACACCCGAAGCGTGGCCGAACTGGTGATCGGCGAGATCGTCATGCTGCTGCGGCGCACCTTTCCCAAATCCACTGCTGCCCATGCCGGGCAATGGGACAAGTCGGCCGTCGACAGCCATGAGGTCCGCGGCAAGACGCTCGGCATCGTCGGCTACGGCAATATCGGCTCGCAGCTCTCCTATCTGGCCGAAGCCATGGGGATGCGGGTCATCTTCTTCGACCAGACCGACAAGCTTCGCCACGGCAACACGGAGCCTGCCGACAGCCTGCATGCCCTCTTGAACCAGAGCGACGTGGTCAGCCTGCACGTTCCCGAGACGCCCGCCACCCACGGCATGATCGGCAAAGCAGAGATCGCCGCGATGAAGCACGGCGCCTATCTCATCAACAACAGCCGGGGCACCGTGGTCGATCTCGACGCACTGGCTGAGGCTCTCAACAACGGACATCTGCGCGGTGCGGCCGTGGACGTTTTTCCGAGCGAACCGACCTCCAACAAGGAGCCCTTCGTCACGCCGCTGCAAGGCCTCTCGAACGTTATTCTGACACCTCATATCGGTGGCTCGACAGAGGAGGCGCAGGAGCGCATCGGCGCCGAGGTTGCGAAGAAGCTCGTCGAGTATTCCGATGTGGGCACGACGGTCGGAGCCGTGAACTTTCCGCAGGTTCAGCTCACGTCCCGCGCCACCGGTACACGCTACATCCACGTGCATCGAAATGTGCCCGGCATTCTCGGACGTCTCAACAACGCCTTCTCACAACGCGGCCTGAACATCACGGGCCAGCACCTGCAGACGGATGGCGAGATCGGCTATGTCGTGATCGAGGCGGAAGGATTGCCCGAGCAGAGCCGGGAAACCCTTGATGAGATCCGCGCCCTCGAAGGAACCATTCGCGCACGGCTGCTCTACGCAAGAGGATAACCTGTCACGTTCGCCCACAGAGCTTCCTGAAGCATTTGCCCTAAAGTCATGATACCGTCGGGGCCTTCCTCTCCAAGGGGATTGAGTGCAGGTTGATGGAGCAGGCGTGGGAACGTGATTGCCGATGTCCAGGTGAAGTTGCGTCGTTTCTTGCGGCAGGCCGTGTCCGGTTTCACCCGCGCGACAGGCCTGCCCAAGGTGAGGGCGGATGAGTCCGAGGCTGTGCTCGGTCACCGGTCTCCCGCCGAGCCTGATGCTCACCTGGAAGCAGCGGATCGCGTATCATCCGCACTGCACGCGGTCAGCGCGTCGCTCCGGTACCACGTCGGCGACACCTTTCATTCCCCTACCCGCTCGAACATCGAAGACCTGGGACGCCCATCCGACATGAACGCTTCCGTAGATACCCTGGCCGAACAGATGCTGACCCTGGTGGAAATCGTTTCGGCTCAGGAAAGGGATATCAAGGCCCTGAAGGAGCAATGCCGCAGGCTCGAGGAACACGACCAAGCCATCGTGGTCGCCTTCTCGACCTTTTTTCACGTTCTCTCAGCAGGGCGCGTCGCCAAGCTGAGCGAGATTGCCAATATTCTGAACAACATCATCAAGATCGCGGAACAAGAAGGCCGTCCACCCGGCTCCATCAAGTTCCTGCAGGATCTCGCCGGCATGCTCCCGGACGATCAACGGTGAGAAAATCCCGATCCCTCAGGAAGCCATGGACCGTCCCCCGAACGGGTTGCGATATCGCGCCATGCTTCACCATTCGTTAACCATACTCCTTCACCGTGGGGCAACTGCCGTATCGAGGCTACAGGACGTTTCGGGTTGAGCGATCGGTTCGTCAGCTTGGCCCTTTTGTGATCCAGGCACCAGAGGCGAAGGAAGCTGTTGATGTCCACGGACAGGGCCGAAGCTGCAGTGGAGACGGCAATTGCCGAACACGTTGCGAACGCCTTTCGGCAGACCGCCGGCAACGGGCAGGCTGATGCCATCGCGTCCCGCATCCGCAACCGCATCACGGACCGCTTTGCACCCAGTGAACATCAGACCGAACAGGACAACCAGCCGCCTGCGCTCGTGGCGTTCTATCGGCGCATCGCATCAGCCTTCGCTCCCATCGCGCGGGAACCCGAAACAGCTGAAAGAACATCACGTCTGACTGCGATCAAGAGCTCTCTTGAATTCTTGCGCGGCACTCTGCCCGCCATGGGGCAAAGGTCCAGGCTCGATCATGCCAGGGCGGAACTTCTGATCGAGCGGCAGCAATTGGTCGTGAAGAACGAATTGACGGAAGGCTTCGGGCGGATGGAGGCTTGGATCCTTTCCATCTCGTTCTTGATCTTGGTGATCTTCAATGGGGCCAGCATTGTCTGGGCCGTGCCGCTTCTCGGTCTCAGCATCGGCAGAGCTTGGTATCTCGACAGACAATGCAAACGACGCCGCGAGACGATTTCTGAGATCGACGCCCTGATCGGCCGCATCGAACGGGCTGGCTGATCGACAATGTCCGCCTCAGGGCTGTCGCAAAACGGCCGATGCCATCGCGATGTCCTGAATGGCCAGTCCTGAGAATGCCGAAACCGTAACCTGATCCGGCGTTGCGCGTCCCTTCGCTGTTCCCATGACGATCTCGCCGATCTCGACCGCTCTCTTCATGACAGAGACATCTAAATTGCAGGCGCGCCCCAGTTCGCCGCGCGATTGAGCCTGATGTCGGCTGTCGGTCACGACAATGTCAGCATTGCGGATGATCGCCGGCTCCAGCTCCTGCTTGTCCGCACTGTCGGCTCCGATGGCCGTGATATGGGTTCCAGGACGGAGATCGCTCCAGTGCAGAAGCGGTGTTGGACTGGCAGTCGCTGTGACGATCAACCTGCAGCGCGATGCGACCTCCGATGGCGAAGGCACGAGCTCAACAGAAAAATCTTTCTCCTCCATCCGCCTTGCGTAAGCCTGCACTCGTTCCGGATTGCGTCCCCAGACCACGATATGACGACATGGCCGGACTGATTGCAGCGCTTGCACCTGCATTTCCGCTTGAATGCCGCAGCCCAAGACGCCGATGCGATCCATTCGCTCAGGCGCGAGATGCTTCGCGGCAACAGCTCCCGCGGCTGCCGTGCGCAGGTCTGTGAGACGCCCTCGATCGTTGAGAACAGCCATCAGCTCCCCCGTCTCCTTCCTGAAGACGAGAAGGAGGCCGTCGCTGCTGCTGAGGCCTCTTGCCGGATTGTTCCAGAAGCCGGAGGCGACCTTGATCACGTACGTATCCCCATCCGTCAGATACCCGTACTTGATGTGCACCTCGCCCGGCGGATCCCTGAGAAGCAGTTCACCGGGCGCAGGCACTACTGCCTCGCCACGGGAAAAAGCCGCGAATGCACCCTCCATCAGGCTTACCAGATCGAGGCCCTTGAGGCGCTCTTCGATCTGAGGAAGATCGAGAAATGCTATCTGAGATGGTGCCGCCATGGCGAATCAAGCCCTAGCCTTTGAGAATGGAGACAATCTTGTCGCGATCGAAATTGGCTCCGCATAAGACCACGATGTTGGTCTGTCCTTTGCAACGCTCGGCGACTTTGAGGAATCCCGCAAGAGCAAGAGCCGCGGCGCCTTCGACGATCTGGTTCTCCTTGAAGGCCAGCTCCTTGAGCGCAACAACGATCTCGTCTTCGGTGCAGGCGACGACCTCGTCGATGACGGAGAGCGCGAGCGGGAGCGTGATGCTGTCCTCGTCCATCCCTCCGGCGACGCCGTCGGCGAGCGTATCGAGATGCTCGACCTCGACAACGCGCCCTGCCGTCATGGCTGCAGCAAGAGCGGCCGAATTTTGCGCGGCGACACCATAGATCCGCGTGTGCGGGCTGAAGCTCTTGAACACGGAACCGATGCCGCCGATCAAGCCTCCGCCGCCCATGGCAACGAAGACATTGTCGATGCTTCCGGCCTGTTCGAGCAGCTCCAGTCCGATGGAGCCCTGCCCTGCCACGACCTCAGGATCGTTGTAGGGTGAGACATAGACGAGGCCGCGGGAGGCTGCTTCCCGCTGGGCATGAAGCTCCGCCAATCCGCTCTCCGCGCCATGCAGGATCACGTCCACGTTGAAGGAGCGGATCCGATCGAGCTTTGCCCGAGAGACATTCTCAGGCAGAACGACGGTCAGAGCCTGGCCGATGGAACTCGCAGCCTGCGCCGATGCGATGCCATGGTTGCCGGAGGATGCCGTGATGACGGCGCTCTCGAGCCCAAGCGATGTTATCTTGCTCGCAGCACCCCGGATCTTGAAGGATCCGGTGAGTTGGAAGTTCTCGGCTTTGAAGAAGACCGAAGAGCCTGTCTCGCGGCCGATCTGGCGGGACGGCAACAGGGGCGTCTCGAAAATATGCGGTCGGATGCGCCGGCGCGCCTGGACCGACCGCGCTGCCGTTTCGAGTACAAGGCTGTTCATGGCGTCGCCCTATCCAAAGGATCAGCGGAATTCATTTCATCTTGTGGCCTAGACCCACTGGCACGCTCGGCAAGCCTTTGGAAAAGCCCCGCAGAACATTCGATCATCGCCTCGAACTGCTCGATGATGATGTTTTCGTTCGGCGAGTGGAGCATCGCCCCATGATGCGTGATGCCCATTCCGACAATGCTCGCGCCGAGTTGCTCGACGAAGGGATGGGCCGTTCCGGAGGCAGGCGAACTCGGCTGCACGATGACGGGCTGGCCGAAATGCTTCTCCAGCAGCTCGCTGGCATCCTGAATGAACCAGTGATCCGTTGACGATCGGACTGGTTTGACGTTGGCATCGTGGACGACGAGCTCGATATCTTCGAAGCCATGTCGGTCGAGATGAGCACGAAAAAGACTCACGACGTGCTGCGGGTCCTGATCGGGCACGAGGCGGAAGTCGATCTTGACCGAGCCTTCGGCCGGCAGCACGGTCTTCGCACCCTCCCCGGCATACCCGCCGGAGAAGCCATTGACGTTCATGCAGGGTTCGAAGTTCATCGCGGCGTAGAAGTTGGCCTCGTTGATGCTCCGCAGAACCTGTTTCCCTCCCGTCGCCTGAACCAGGCTGCTGAACGAGAATGGAGGATTGGCAGAAAGATCGCGCTCCTCCCGCGCAGGCTGTCGGATCCCATCGTAGAATCCATCGATCAGAACGCGGCCCGACTGGTCGCGCAGGGACGCCGTTGCAGCAGCGAGCCGCCACAGCGGGTTATCAAAGACTGCACCCAGGCTCGAATGCAGATCGGCAGTTGCTGTCCTGCAGCGCAACTCGACCGCCATCACGCCCTTGAAGCCGCAGAGGATAATCGGGCAGCCATTTGAGTCGATCTCGCCGTATTCCCACCAGCAGACATCGATCCTTTCACCGTGAAAGCGTGTCTTCAGGAACGCCTCGAGCGAAGGGCTTCCGATCTCCTCCTCGCCGTCGACGAGCCAGATGAGCCTGAAGGGCAGAGGTTCGGGATGCCGCTCCCGGAACAGGCGCCAGCCTTCTAGACGGCTGATGAACTCCCCCTTATCGTCGGCGACGCCACGTCCATACCAGCGTCCGTCGCGCTCGCTCAACTCGAACGGTGGGCTGTTCCACAACGGCACCGGATCCTCGGGCTGCACGTCGTAATGATTGTACACCATGACGACCAGTGGTCCGCCGCCGATCTCACCGACGACGAAGGGGCCGATCGCGCCGGGATGGATCTCGGTCCGGAAACCAGCCCCGCCGAGGAGATCGCGCACGGCTTCGGCGCATTCGGGCAGATTTCCTGCCCGCGCGCTCACCGATGGAATGGCAATGAGGCGCCGGAGGTCCGCCTGTGCCCGCATCAAGCGTTCGTTCGTGAGCATCGCGAGCGCTTTCTACGCCAAGCCATGACGGGAGAGGAATGAATCCAGACGCGCCAGCCCCTCGACCAGATGCTCGGTCTTCACCCCGATGCCGATGCGGATGTGATTTTCGATCCCGAACCAACTTCCGGCCACCACGAAGACGCTTTCCTCTTCTCTCAGCCTGTTCGACAGGTCCTCGGAGGCCATGTCGAAGTCGTAGTGCATAAACGCCATGCCGCCGGCAGCAGGACGCTGCCACGACCAGCGGTTCCGCTTCTCGACCCAGCGCTCCACGATATCGGCATTCTCGCGCAGCAGGGCTCGTCCTCTTGCAAGAATGCGCTCGCGGTTCTTCGGCTCCATGACGGCGGCACCGAGAATTTGGCTCAAGATGCCGCTGCCGATCGTCGTATAGTCCTGCCGCTTGGCGGCCTCTTCGATGACACGATTTGGTCCGACGATCCATCCGAGACGCAGGCCCGGACACGCGAAGGATTTCGACAGGCTGCTGGTGACGATGACGCGAGGATAAGCCCCATAGAATGTCTCCGTCTCCGGCCCGTCGATCTCACCGCCGCGATAAATCTCGTCGACCAGAAGCCAGGCGCCTGCCTTTTGCGCCGCCTCCAGCAGAGCGTCGCTGCTCCGGCGCGACAGGACCGCACCTGTCGGATTGCCGGGATTGGTGACAGCGATCAGCTTCACGCCATCCATGGCCTTCATGAGAGCTTGCGGATCGATCTGCCAGCCCTCATGGGCCAACAGAGGAAAGCGCTCGATGCTCATGCCCAGGGCACGTCCGAGCCCGTCCACCTGCATGAAGTTGGGAACGGCGAAAAGCACCCTGTCGCCAGGATCGATCATCGCCATCAGGGTGATCATCGTCGCCTCGGACGATCCATTGGTCACGAGCACGTTGGACGCAGAGGCACCCGGATACCAGCTTGCGATGGCAGCCCTGAGGTCGGGCCGCCCGTCCGTCCAGCCATAGCCGAGCGGCTGGCGGAGCAGCGCCTGAGCTTCCTCCGTCGGGAGGATCTCCTCGATGGTGCAGGGATGCACCCCACTCTCCGTGAGATTGACCTCGACGTCGTTCTCGAACAGCGTCTGGTTCCGCTCCATCAGGAAGGTATCGAACTGCACCTGAATGCTCCAATGCGGGATGGGGTCGAGGCAAAGGATCGGCCCTGTGCCACTTTCACGACCGCGCAGGAACATGACAGCGCGGCATCTGAACCGTCAAGTCCAAATTGGACTATGAAGTCTAAATATCTGGTGCTAAAGAACCTGAAAAATTCTGATTTGCAGCGCAGGGATCGCCATGAAAATCGAAGAGTTCACGCTTGAGCGCATTCAGTCGCTCTATGAGAACACGGTCGAATACAACCTCTCCGACAGCGGCGTGCATCCGTACTCTCTGCGTGAGCTTCTGACGCCCGAGCAGCAGGCTCAAGTGCTCGATGTGGAACTCGGCTATGGCTGGACGAACGGCCGCGTGGAGCTGCGGCAGGCCATCGCCAATCTCCACCCGAACCGCAATCCGGACCATGTGATCGTCACCAACGGCTCGGCCGAGGCGAACTTTCTTTTGGTGATGTCCCTGCTGGAACCCGGCGACGAACTCGTGGTCTTCGTTCCGAACTACCTGCAGATCTGGGGATGGGCGCGAGCCATCGGCGTCGCGGTCAAGGAGGTCCTGCTCCGTGAGGAACTCGGCTGGACACCGGATCTGGACGACGTGCGCAAGGCTGTCTCGAACCGCACGAAGATGATGACGATCTGCAATCCCAACAACCCGACCGGTGCCGTTCTGTCGCGCGAGACGATGAATGGCCTCGTGGCGATTGCCCGCCGGCACGGCATCTATCTCCATGCGGACGAGGTCTACAAAGGCGCCGAATTGAATCAGGACGAACCTCCGAGCTTCGCGGACCTGTATGAGAAGGCCATCATCACAAGCGGGCTGTCCAAGGCGATGGCGCTTCCGGGATTGCGCATCGGATGGCTCGTCGGTCCGGCTCAGGAAATCTATGCCTCCTGGCAGTGCAAGGACTACACCTCGATCACGACAGGCGCAGTCAGCGAATTCGTGGCGGAGATCGCCGTGCAGCCTGCCAAGCGGCAGGAGATCCTCTCCCGCAGCAGGCGTATCCTGCGCGAGAATCTTGCCCTGCTGCAGCGCTGGGTCGATGCCAATAGCGACTTATTCTCTTTCGTGCCGCCTCAAGCCGGCGGCATGGCATTCATCCGCTATGCCATGCCCATGAACTCGACCGAGTTGGTGCACCGCCTGCGCGAGGAGCGCGGCATCATGCTTCTGCCGGGTGATGTCTATGGCATGGACCGTTACATCAGAATCGGCATCGGAGCGCCCGCGCATCATCTGGAGGCGGGATTGGAGCGGCTTGCCGCCTTCGTGCGCGCAGAGATCCAATGAGCCGGGTGCGTAAAATCAACGCCAAAGCCACGCTCTCGCCGGAACTCGCGAGCTATGCGCCCGTCTGCGATGCCATCGCCTTGCTCTTCCAGCCTTATGCCGAGGTGGTGCTCCACGATCTCTCCACCGAGACCGTTGTGTACCTGTCCAATCCATTCTCCAAACGGGAACTCGGCGAGCCGTCTCTTTTGCATGAGATCGACTTCAAGCCGTCCGACATCATCATTGGGCCCTATGAAAAGGTGAATTGGGACGGACGGCGCATCAAGTCGGTCAGCGCCGTCCTGCGTTCGAACGGAAAGTCCATTGGTATTCTCTGCATCAACGTGGACGTTTCGCATTTTCATGCGGTCATGCAGACCCTGACGGCGCTCGTCGCCGTGCCGCAATCGCCGGAGAAACCCGCCTCATTGTTCAAGGAGGACTGGCACGAGCGCATCAACGAGTACATCCAATCATGGACCCGCGAGCGATGCCTCACCATCGCTGAGATGAGCCGCAGGCAGAAACAGCAGCTCGTCACGGATCTCGCGGGAGACGGAGCTTTCGGCGGGCGCAATGCGGCGGCCTATATCTCGCGCGTGCTTGGTCTCGGCCGCGCGACGGTCTACAACTATCTTAAAAAGGATCAGGCCTGAGGCGGCAAGAGCGCATCGCGCACGGCCAACCAGCTTTCCTTGTCCGGCGCGCTGATGAGACCGCCGCCGCGATTGACGGGACGATAGGGAGAGCCGTCGAAATGCGCCGTGTAGCCCCCGGCCTCGCGATGGATCAGCCAACCTGCCGCATGATCCCACGGCATCACGCTCGACGAGAATGAAAAATGAAGGTGACCTGCCGCTGTCTGGCGATAGGTATGTGCCGCACAGCGCAGATCGGCCGCCATCGCAACCTTCGGCAGATTTCCCGTTACGACTGGGCGAAGGTCTTCGGGCAGGTAACGCCATGAGACATTGCCGGCCATCTGCGACAATGGCATTGGTGAAGAAACCTGAAGCGGGCTGGTGCTGCCGTCCGGGCGTTGAGTCCAAGCACCTTCGCCGCGAACGGCCATGGACCAGTCGTCTGAGATCGGATCGAGGATCACACCGCAGACGATCTCGCCCTTGATCACTGCGGCAGCCATCACGCCGAAGAGCGGTAGACCGGAGGCGAAGTTCAAGGTGCCGTCGACAGGGTCGAGGATGAATGCCAGATCGGCATCACCGAGGCCGTCGAGGCGACTTGCATCCCGACTCACCCCTTCCTCGCCGACGACCAGCGCTCCCGGGAACCGGCGCAGGAGCTCGGCCTCGATGACGCGCTCGGCGGCCTCATCCGCATCCGTCACGAGGTCGAGCTGCGAAGATTTCGTCCGGATCGCATCAGAAGACAGGTTTCGGAACCGCGGCAGGATCTCGGCCTGAGCCGCGGTTCTGAGAATGTCTGCAACAGCATGGGCATCGGCACGGGTGAAGATCATGGACTCCTCATGTCCTATTTTCTCAGCAAGATATCAAATCATCTCAAGCGGACGCTTGCGGCTGGGCGGAGGAAACTCTGCATCGATGGTCTCAAGATCCTCCGGGTTAAGCCGTATCTCAAGCGCTCGACGGTTGTCCCGCACGTGATCGGGACTTGAGGCTTTCGGGATTGCGACCACATCAGGCTTCTGGAGAAGCCAAGCCAGGGCAATTTGGAATGGGCTGGCTCCATGCATCTGGCCGATCCTCTGCAGGGCTCCACCCATTGGGAGCCTGCCTTGCTCGATCGGACTATAGGCCATGAGCGGCATGCGACGCTCGGCCATCCAGGGAATGAGATCGAATTCCGGCCCCCGCCGAGTCACGTTGTAGAGCACCTGATTGGTGACGCAGTTCTGTCCTCCAGGCAAATCGAGCAACTCGTCCATATCATCGACATCGAAATTGCTGACGCCCCAATGGCGTATCTTGCCGGTGCGACGCAGTTCCTCGAAACCGGCAACCGTCTCTTCCAGCGGCACGCCGCCACGCCAGTGAAGGAGGTAGAGATCCAACCGATCGGTCTGCAGACGCTGGAGACTCCGCTCGCAGGCTTGAACGACACCCTGGCGGCTTGCATTGTGCGGATAGACCTTGCTCACGAGGAAAAGCCGGTCGCGCTCTCCGGCGAGAGCCTCGGCGACCAGTTCCTCTGCGGCGCCCTCTCCATACATTTCAGCCGTGTCGATCAGCGTCATGCCAAGTTCAACGCCCAGGCGCAGCGCCTCGATCTCCTGAGCCCGGCGCATTACCCTCTCGGCCATCTGCCAGGTTCCCTGCCCGAGAGCGGGAACGGCCTCGCCATTCGGCAACGTCACCTTCGGATTCATGTCTCACCCTCCTGAGAGGCGATGCCTCTTCGGATCTGCACAATTGGCAACTGAAACTAATGAGCCATCAGGCAAGGCCGGGCCACGGCTCTCGGTGGTCACTGCAGGCGGGGTCCCTTCATGAAGCGGCCTCGATCGGCGGATCGAACCGTCACATCGAACCTATCTCCCTCCCGCTCAAGCGTCAGAGGGACATCGACACCGGCAGCGCCCAAGGCCCAGACGGCGCGATAAAATTCTGCCAACGACGTCACCGGCTGACCGGCGACCGCATGGATCTGATCTCCTGCCCGCAGACCTGCCCGCTGTGCCGGCGCATCGCCGGCCAAGCCGATGATCGCGATCTGGTCGTCCTCCGCCTCCGCAACATAGAACCCAAGCCAGGGCCTTGGCTGGCTCTTGGTCCGCCCATGAGTCAGGAGATCGTCCAGGATCGGCTTCAGGAGGTCGATCGGCACGCTCATGTTGAGGGGCACGACAGTCCCCCCGGAGGCCTGATGCTGGAGTTGGAGCGAACCGATGCCGATCAGATCCCCACGCGGTCCGATCAAGGCCGTTCCACCCCAATTCGGATGAGCCGGCGCGGTGAAGATGGCCGGATCGATCAGGTACTCCCAGTAGCCCGCGAATTCCTGGCAGGCGACGACCTGTGCGGCGAGGGAATGTCTCTGCCCGCCACTGCCGCCGACCACTACCTGATCACCAGGCCCCAGATGCCGGGAATCCCCTAAAGCCAGCACCGGCACGCCCAGCGGTTCGAGCGCCTGTACCAGTCCAAAGCCGCTCTCATAATCGTAGGCGAGCACATGCCCCTGAATGACTCGGCCCTTGTTGGTGGTCAGCCAGACCTCCTCAGCCTCGGCAATCAGGTACCCGATGGTGACGACAAGGCCGTCATCTCGAATGACCACGCCTTGTCCTGCCCGTTCCGTCCCAAGCGTCTCAGCCGTGAAGGCATCCTCGGGGACTCGCGCCCTAAGGGAAACGATGGCGGCCAGCGCATCCTTGAGGTCATAACTGAGAATTCTCGGATCGGGCTGGTACTCAGGAGGGATTTCCCACTCGTCGGGTGATTGCATGAAAAGCTCCTCAGACTCCCGGCGGAGAGTCTGCACCTTTTCAAGATGGCAGGAAACACAGCGCCTTCAACAGGCCTCCCCCTTTTGACGCACAAAAAGCCGTGATGGGGAACCAGATTCGGCAACGGGTTTCCAATGCCCGGCTCGTGGCGGGGCGCAGCACCCGGATGCACAAAGCCCAAAGGCAGCATACTCGTTATGCAGCCTTGAGGATTTCTGCCGCGGCCACGCTCCGGCCCTCGCTCCAGGCCTGTTCCTGCTTTTTTTCAAGCATGCGCAGGGCATGCCGGGCATAAAGACGAAACTCGTGCTTCAAGACCCGCGACGCAGTTTCCCAAACCCCGGTCTCATGCCGAGCGACAAAGAATGCCCGAGCGATATGCTCGATTTCCTGGTCTGTCTGATCCACCTTCGCCCCCACCGAAGCCCTCATGGCTCCATCAACTGCACCGGAAGCAATTCCGGCAGCAACTGTTGGCAAGGTGTCTGATTTGCGGACTCGTGTCTGTACCCGAAAAGACACGATTCCGCCACAAATGGAGCTCGTCGGGTCTTTGGCCGAGCAGATGACTCATCCACGCTCCGTCGGGCCGGTTCGCAGTAGCTGTAGCTTAGGCAGCCTTTGCCTTAGCGAGAAATTGACCGATGTCCTGTTTCAGGCGCTGGAGCTGCTGATCCAGAGTCTGCTTGGCGCTCGAGACGTGTTGGGCCGCAGTTGCTGCCGAAGCCGCCGATCCGGTCAGGGCCTCGATGCTCCGGACGACGGCACGCGTATGATCGGTGGTCTGGTTGACGTTTACGGCGATTTCCGATGTCACCGCCGCCTGCTCCTCGACGGCGGCGGCGATGGCCGTTGCAATCCCGCTCAGCTCCTCCATGATGCGGCCGATATTGTCGATGTCGGCCACGCTTCGCTGCGTGGCTTCCTGGATGGCGCCGATCCGTGTGCCGATCTCGGTTGTCGCCTTGGCGGTCTGATTGGCAAGGGTCTTGACCTCCTGCGCGACGACGGCGAAGCCCTTGCCCATCTCTCCGGCGCGGGCTGCCTCGATCGTAGCGTTCAAGGCGAGCAGATTGGTCTGAGCCGCAATGCGCTCGATCAGGTCGACAACATCGCCGATTTCCCGAGCCTGCTCGGCCAATCCATTGACGGTTTCTTTCGTACGCTGAGAGTTCTCCAAAGCGTGCCGCGCGACATCCGCCGAGCGGCTGGCCTGTTGTCCGATTTCCCGGACGGACGATGCCAACTGCTCCGTTGCGGCGGCTCCGGATTGCATGTTGAGGGCTGTCTGTTCGGCGGCCGTCGTGACCTGAACGGCAAGGCTGCTGGCGCTCTCGGTTGCCTCATCGAGAACTGTTGCACTTTGGGAGAGAGCCCCGCTCGCCTGCCCAGAGATCTCCAGGCTTTCCTGCACCGCATCGGAGAAAGAGGCAACCGCCCGCGACAGGACCTCCCCTTTCTTCTGGCGATCCTGGACAAACGCATCCTGGTACACGGATATCGCTAAATCCATGTCGAGCATCACCGCCTGGTTCACTACGGCGACTTTGCGGGCGAGCGCTGTTCCGCTGAAGCGGTGTCGCTTCGAAAGAACATCCACCAGTTCATTCATGATGAAGGCATAGCCTCCGATGTACCACCGGGGCTCGAGACCGATCTTATTATGAATGAGGCCAATGCGATGGATGCCTTCCACGTAAGCCTCATCGAACCTGCCGCTGAAAAGCCTGCCCCAGTGCTGCATCTGGGCCGAAACGAGCCGAGACTGCTGCGTTCCGATCATCTTGGACAGGTGCGGCTGCCGGTGCATATGCGCGTAGAACCGTTCCAGGATTGTTGGAAGTGCAGGAGATATCTCCTTCCAGATCGACGGAAGATCTTGGCGAACCTGGCCGTCGATGCCTATGAACTTGAGTCGTTCAGTCAGCAATGTATCGTTTTGCAAAGGTCTTCCCCGAACAAGGCAATGGGTCATTCCTTTACGCCGTCTGGCTTTGCCGAGGCTTGCCACCTCTGCCCACCAGACGATGCGTCGGATTGTACCGGCCTTAGCCGCAACCATTTCCATATGACGTGCGTTAACCTGTGCAGTTTTTCGGGGCTTGTCGATGCTGAATAACATTGCAAATCAATCGGGCTCTCTGGCCCTGCCGGCGCGCCATAACGTGCCGCCACTCCCCTATTCGGTGCAGGAACATCTCGGACAGATGTTGAGAGCCGATTATTTCGAACGGTCGGAGAAGCCGCGGTATCTCGGCGATCCTGTTCTTCCCCTTGAATTCGATCCTTATCTCTACCGTCTTGAACAGAAAGAACGGGCTCTCAGGATTACGCGGGTTCGGGAACAGGGTACGAAGGCTGTTGCCGAAGCACTCTCAGGTCTCGATTTCTGAAGCAGGTCCCTGGGGAGCGAAGCCGATTTTCCGCGGACTGGCGCCCGAGTCAGGAAGCCGATTCACCTCGCGTTCAATGTCCATCGTCCAGAAGGGCCGAGCCTGAGGAAAGCCCCGGCCTTTTGTCCGGTGTTTTTGGAACTCCTCCCGGTGATGGATATTTCGAAGAGCATGGGACACGAAAGCGGAAGAGCCGTTCTGAGGCGGGCATTCAGACGTCTGGAGCACGAGGTTCCGGGCAAGGTCGCTCGCGTTCTGCGCAGCCTTCGCCATCCGGATTCCCGGTGGGTCAGGATCCCGGCGGGTATCCTGCTTATCCTGGGTGGGATCTTTGCAGTCCTGCCGTTTCTGGGAATTTGGATGCTCCCCCTGGGCCTTCTGCTGATCGCCTACGACATCCCGATCTTGCAGAAGCCCGTGGGCCGCTTCACGCTCTGGGCCCTCCAGAAATGGGCCTCCTTCAGGCAGCGGTACTTCCCAGAGCGTCCGCGGGGCTAAGGCCCCTCCCTGAATGTGATGGCCTGCACTGCCCTGGGAACGGGATCACGCCGGAACGACGCCGCCGAGTTCGTCTTCGATGTAGATGGATATGATCTCGTCGAAGCTGCTTTCGGCATGAAAGCCCAGACTTTCGGCGCGGCTGGCATCAAAGCGGCGGGGCCACCCCTCGACGAAGCGAGTGATGGTAGGATCGGGCTCGTGGTGGATCTTGGCGACAGCCTGCTCGCCCGCGATACGCCGGAGCGCATCGATCTGCTCCCCTACGGTCACCGACACGCTCGGCATCGTCAGGTTGCGGCGTGAGCCGATCTTAGACGTGTCCATGGAGGCCGCATGGACAAGGAAATTGACGGCAGAGCGCGGCGAGGCGTGGGCGTGCCGCACGTCCGTCGAGACCGGCAGAACCGTCTCCTGACCGTGCAGCGGTTCGCGGATGATGCTGGAGAAAAAGCCAGAAGCAGCCTTGTTCGGCTTGCCAGGACGGACGCAGATCGTGGGGAGCCGGATCCCGACGCCGTCGAAGAAGCCGCGCCGCGTGTAATCGGCCAGCAGCAGCTCACCCATGGCCTTCTGCGTGCCGTAGCTCGTGAGCGGTGTCAGGAAGAACTCGTCGCCGATCGCCTCCGGGAACGGAGCGCCGAAAACGGCAATCGAGGACGTGAAGACAAGCCGCGGCTTATATCCATCCCCGATAAGACGGATGGCATCGAACAGAAACCGTGTGCCGTCCAGATTGATCCTGTAGCCCTTGTCGAAATCCGCCTCGGCCTCGCCGGACACAATCGCGGCGAGATGGAAGATGACGTCAGGACGACTTGCAACGAGCTTTTCCGCTTCTCCTGGCATGGAGAAGTCGGACGTCAGCGTCTCGACGGCGATGGATGTCTGAGGACGCTCGGGCTCGACGACGTCATGCAGCATGAGACGCGTGATCGCCTCTCCTCCTAAGCGGCCGTCCTTCACCAAGCGTTCCGTAAGCTTGCGGCCGACCATTCCGGCCGCCCCGAGAATGAGGATCTGCATCGATCAACGATCTTCTTCAGTTGCACCCGACGACGAGACGGGCGCCTGGGCTGGAAGGATTGGGTGTCTACGCCGCTCGATAGTGAAATCCTTTGAGCGGCGTAGGTCAGATCGTGGCAACAGGCTTACTTCTGCCGAACTTTGTCCAGTTCCGCTTGCATCAGTTTGACCGTCTCGGGGCCGATGGTCGACGCGTGCTTCTCCCAGACCGGCTTCGCCTGCTCGCGCATGCGATTGGCCTCCTGGACATTCAGCTCGTTGACCACGACACCTTCACCTTTGATCTTGTTCAACGAGGCCTGAGACAGCTCGCGGGAGACCTTGCGCTGCTCGTCACGAGCCACGACGGCACAATCCCGCAATGCGGCCTGCTCATCCTTCGACAACCCGTCCCACAGCTTCTTGGAATAGAGAACGAGGAAAGGCGTGTAGGCGTGGCGCGTCACCGAAAGATACTTCTGCACCTCGTAGAACTTGGAGGTGTCGATGGTGACGAACGGATTCTCCTGACCGTCGATGGCCTTGGTTTCCAGAGCCGTGAACACCTCGCCGAAAGCCATCGGCACGGCGTTGGCCCCCATGTTCTTGAACGTGTCGAGGAACACGTTGTTCTGCATGACGCGAACCTTCAAGCCCTTGAAGTCCTCCCACTTCTCGACCGGCCGACGCGAGTTGGTGAGGTTGCGGAAGCCGTTCTCCCAATAGGCCAGGTTCACGAGCCCGACCGTTTCGAGCTTGCCGTCGATGTACTTGCCGAACTGACCGTCCAGGACGGAATCGGCTTCCTTCTCGTTGGCGAACAGGAACGGCAGATCGAAAACACCGAGATCAGGCAGAATGCCGATGAGCGGCGAGCTCGAGGTGACGACCATCTCTTGCGTACCGGAGCGAAGCGCCTGTGTGGCCTGGAGATCGCCGCCCAGAGCATTGCCCCAGAAGCCCTGAACTTTCAGCTTGCCCCCGGATTTGTCGGCAAGGCACGCCTTGAACTTTTCGACACCTTTGCCATTGGGGTGATCCTCGTTCACGCCGTTGGACAGGCGGATGTTGCGCTCGGTGAACTGGGCATAGGCCGGGACGGCCGCCATGATGGTTGCCGCGACACCGGCTGCAAGAGCGAATTTGAAGGCTTTCATGGTTGTTTCCTCTCTCTGTGTTTTCATTTCGTTCATCGTCCCCGCAGCCAGGAAAACGGGACCATGACCAAATCGGGGAAGATGATGAGCAGGACGAGCACGATGAGTTGGGCGATCAGGAACGGGTTCACGCCCCGGATGACGGCGCCCATGGGCACACGGGCGACACCGCTCACGACATTGAGCACGATGCCGACCGGGGGTGTGATCAGACCGATGGCGTTATTGATGATGAACAATACGCCGAAATAGACCGGATCGATGCCTGCCTGTTTCACGATCGGCATGAGGACCGGCGTCAGGATCAGAACCGTCGGCGAGAAATCCAATGCGGTCCCGACGATGACGACCAAGAACATCAGGGCGAACATGAGCAAGGTCTTGTTCCCCAACAGCGGCTCGATGAGCCCGCTGATCTCGCCCGGTATGTTCGCCTGCGTGATGAGCCAGGCGGACACGAGCGCCGCTGCGACGAGGAACATCACGACCGCCGTCGTCTTTGCGGCCGTGAGGAAGACGCCGTAGAGCATAGATGGCTTCAGCTCGCGATAGACGAACATGCCGATGATGAGCGCATAGACGGCGGCCAGAACGGCCGCCTCCGTGGGTGTCACTATGCCCCACTTGATGCCGCCCAGGATCATCACGGGCATGAGAAGCGCGTAAAAGCCATCGATGAAAGCCTTGCCGCGCTCGCGCATGGTGGCTCTCGGCGCCGTTTTCATCTTGTCCTTTCGGCTGACGATTGCCCAGGCCACGACAAGGGAAAGACCCATCATCAGCCCGGGTGCAACGCCGGCCAGGAACAGCTGGGAGATCGAAACATTGGCCGCAACGCCAAAGACGATGAAGCCGATCGACGGTGGAATCACCGGAGCGATGATGCCGCCAGCCGCGATGAGGCCTGCTGACCGGGGAATGTCGTATCCCGCATTTCGCATCATCGGAATCAGGATTGCCGCAAGAGCCGCCGTATCCGCAGCCGCAGAGCCGGACAATGCAGCCAGTATGAGGGCCGCCACGATCGCGACATAGCCGAGGCCGCCATGAATGTGCCCGAGACAAGCCAAGGCGAAGTTGACGATGCGCTTCGACAGGCCGCCGACATTCATCAGCTCACCGGCTAGCAGGAAGAATGGCACGGCGAGGAGCTGGAAGTTGTCGGCGCCGATGATCATGTTCTGAGCCACGATCTGGCTGTCGAAATTGCCAAGCCAGAGCATGAGCGCGAGAGCACAGACGATCAGCGCGAACGCAATCGGCATTCCGAGTGCCATGGCTCCGAGAAGCGACGTGAGAAAGACGACGATGGTCACTCGAGACGCTCCCTCAGAGCATGGGCTTCATCATCACTGTAGTCACCCGCGAAAGCCTTGAGCTCATGCTCGCTCACGCGCCCGGTGACAACACGCAGAATCCGAAGGACAGCCATCAGCCCCAGGCCGACGCTCGTGAAATAGCCAACTCCATACACCCAGAGCATCGAGATCTCGGTAATGGGGGCATAATTCGTAGCGTTGATCTCGGCCTGCTGCCACGTGCCCCAAAAGAAGACCGCGCAGCAACCGATGATGAAAAGGTCGGACAGGACCATACAGACCTTGCGGCCGTTGTCTCCAAGACGTGCCACCAGGGTCTCAACGCCTAGATGGGCATTCTCGCGGCCCACTACGACGGCACCGATGAAGGTCAGCCATACGAAGAAATATCGTGAGAGCTCCTCCGAAACGTCGATGCCCGTATCGAAGAGATAGCGCAGCACGACGTTGCCGAAGACCATCACGACCATGGCCGCCAGCAGAAGAACCAGCAAACCTTCCAAACCTTTGAAGAAGAAGGAAATTATCCTGCTCACAAGTTCTCCCTGCCTTGGACGGCCTTCTTGACGCCCATTATTCTGTTCGCCCCTGATGAGTCTTCAAGCCCTAGGGGACCAAACATGTTACGCGATCTAAGGCCCAGCTATATGGAGTGTCAATTCAGCCGAGAGAAAGCGCTTCCGAAGGTGAACAGCCAAGCGTGATGTCGGGTATCACCTGCCTGCAGCCTTGGGTTCTTGTTTTTTCGCTTGAAGCAGGATCAATGCTGGCTTCAGGACCGCCGTCATGAGATTTACTGCTGCGAACCGGCATGCGATTGGGCTTGCATCATTGTTTCATATTAGACTTATGAATACGTGCTCGTGCAAACCATTTCCGTGGATATCATCGAAATGGCAGCTTCGGCCCTGTCGGCGTGACGATTGGCTCCTTCCGCCCGTGCCGATCAGGGCAAGAGCGTAGCCGCAAGGAGGATCCCGTGAAGATCACCGGCGTCGAGACGATCCGTCTCCAGGAATTTGCGAATATCGTCTGGGTCCGCCTGCATACGGACGAAGGGCTGATCGGACTTGGCGAAACCTTCATGGGCGCGGCAGCGGTCGAAGCCTATATCCATGAAACGGCCGCGGCCAAGCTGATCGGACGCGATCCTCTTCAAATCGAAGGCATCAGCCGCGACCTCCAGAACTATCTCGGCTGGCGGTCTGCGGGCGTCGAGACGCGCGGCAATTCGGCCATCGACATTGCCCTGTGGGATCTGTTCGGCAAAGCTCATGGCAAGCCCATTTGCGACATGCTGGGGGGCCGCTCGCGGGACCGGATCCGAGTCTACAACACCTGCGCGGGCTATCGCTACATTCGCGATAGTCGCGCTCAGAAGGTCGCCAATTGGGGCATCGGAGATGTCGAAGGCGCATACGAGGACCTGGAGGCGTTTCTGCACCGCGCCGACGATCTCGCCCACTCCCTTCTGGAGCAGGGCATCACGGGCATGAAGATCTGGCCCTTCGATCTCGCGGCCGAGCGCAGCCATGGGTATGACATCTCGCCCGACGAACTGAGAACGGCGCTTGAGCCCTTTGCCAAGATCCGCCGGGCCGTAGGCGACAAGATGGACATCATGGTCGAGTTCCACTCCCTGTGGAGCCTGCCGATGGCCAAGAAGCTTGCCTCAGCACTCACCGAGTATGAAACGTATTGGCACGAGGACCCCTTCCGCCTCGACAATATCGGCGACCTCAAGGAATACGCGCAGCACTCGAAGGCCTGGGTCTGCGCCTCGGAGACCCTCTCCTACACACACGCCTTCCGCGAGTATCTCGAGACCGGCGTCGCGGGCGTGGCCATGCTCGACCTGTCCTGGTGCGGCGGCCTGACGGAAGCGCGCAAGATCGCAGCGCTGGCGGAGGCCTGGCACGTCCCCGTCGCGCCCCATGACTGCACCGGACCTGTCGTCTATGCTGCGTCCTGCCATTTCTCCCTGCATGCGCGCAACGCCTTGATCCAAGAGAGCGTCCGGGCCTTCTATACCGGCTGGTACACCGAACTCGTGACCGAATTGCCGATCGTCACCCATGGCGAGGTCACGGTGAACATGAAGCCGGGCCTTGGGCTCGAATTGCTGCCGGAACTCTGGAAGCGCCCGGATGCGATCATCCGGCTGACCGATATGTCTTAGAGTTAGAACATCATGACCCATGTAATTGAAGCGCTTGTTGCAGCGCTGGGACCGCAGGTCCGCACCGGCCCCGACATTCCCTCCCGCAACCATGCCGATGCCGGCGGCCTTCAGCCCACCGCTCCGCAGGCCCTGATCCTGCCGCAGACCACACAGGATGTCTCAACCGCCTTGAGGATCTGCCACGAGCATCGCCAGCCGGTCGTGACACAAGGCGGGCTGACCGGACTTGCAGGTGGTGCGCATCCGCAAGCGGGAGAAATCGCGTTGTCCCTGGAACGGATGAACGGGATCGAGGAGATCGACCCGGCGAGCGCGACGCTGACGGCGCTCGCCGGAACGCCGCTCGCGGTCGTACAGCAGGCTGCCGACGAGGCTGGCTTCCTGTGCGGGATCGATCTCGGGGCGCGCGGAACCTGCACGATCGGCGGCAACATCGCGACCAATGCCGGCGGCAATCAGGTCCTTCGTTATGGAATGGCCCGGCGCAACACCCTTGGACTCGAAGTGGTCCTCGCGGATGGCACGGTGGTTCGGTCCCTCAACAAGATGCTGAAGAACAACGCCGGATACGATTGGACACAGCTCTTCATCGGCAGCGAGGGAACGCTCGGGATTATCACCCGGGCCGTGATCGGCCTGCACCCCAAACCCCAGGGTCTCCAGACGGCTCTCTGCGCGGTCGACAGTTTCGAGGACGCTCTCATTGTCCTGCGGCGATTCCAGCAGGCTCATCCGGGGCGCCTGCTGGTCTTCGAGGCCATGTGGCGGGAATTCATGACGGTCGCGACCAAGATCTGCGGACTTCCTCCGGCTTTCGAAGCGGAGCACGACGTGACGCTCTTGATCGAGGCCGATATGGGAACCGATCCGGAAGGAACGGAAGCCTTCTCTCTCATTCTCAGCGAGTTCTACGAGCAGGATCTCATCAAGGACGCCGTGGTCGCTCAGTCCCGGGCCGATCGAAACCGCTTCTGGGCTTATCGGGAAACACCTTATGAGTATGGACGCTTCCTGCCGGAGGAAATCCGCTTCGACGTCAGCGTGCCCCTGGATCGCATGACGGAGGCTGTCGCGCATCTGCGCCAAGAGATGCCGAAGCAATGGCCAGACGCCGTTTACGTGGTCTTCGGGCACGTGGCCGACAGCAACATCCACATCAATGTCGCGATTCGCGACATGAACGACGTCATCAAGAAAGGCGTTCAGGGTCTCGTCTACGATCTCGTCTCGAGGCTCGGCGGATCCATCTCCGCAGAGCACGGCATCGGGCGCATCAAGCGCCCCTATTTGCCCTTGAGCCGAACGGAGCCCGAGCTCGCCCTGATGGGCAAGATGAAGCGGATGCTCGACCCTGCCGGGATCCTCAATCCAGGTCGCATTCTTCAAGGACCGGTCTAGCTCAGTCAGGATGTCAGGATGAACGTGAACATCGGCAGTCTCTTCGATCTGTCAGGACGCATCGCGCTTGTGACGGGATCGAGCGCCGGCATCGGCCTTGCCCTTGCACTTGGTCTCGGACGAGCCGGAGCGCGCGTGGTTCTGAATGGGCGCCGACAGGACAAGATCGCAAATTCAGCACAGAAGCTTCAGGATGAGGGAGTGTCGGTTTTCGAGATGCCGTTCGATGTGACGGACAGCGTCGCCGTCAGAGCTGCCGTCGAAGAGATCGAAACCTGCATCGGGCCCATCGACATCCTGATCAACAACGCGGGCATGCAACGCCGAGGGCCTCTCGAGGATTATCCGGAGGAAACCTGGCACGAACTGATGACGACGAATGTCGACAGCGTGTTCTATGTGAGCCAAGCGGTCGCCCGAAAAATGATCCCGCGCGGACGGGGAAAGATCATCAACATCTGCTCGGTTCAAAGCGAACTCGGTCGTCCTTCGATCGCTCCCTATACGGCAACGAAGGGAGCCGTGAAGATGCTGACGAAGGGCATGGCAATCGATTGGGGAAAGCACGGTCTTCAGGTCAACGGCATTGGACCGGGATACTTCAAGACGGAACTCAATCAGGCCTTGGTCGATGACAAATCCTTTTCCGACTGGCTCATCGCCCGCACGCCGTCCCGTCGCTGGGGAGAGTTGGAGGACCTCGTCGGAGCAGCCGTGTTCCTCGCCTCGGACGCTTCCAACTTCGTCAACGGACAGATCATCTATGTTGATGGAGGCGTGACGGCCTCCCTCTGACGGCCCCTGGAAACTCGCCCTTAACGTTTGGCCCCTAAATCGGCATTCGTGGTTGCCATATCCGCTTGGGATGGTTAGCAACGTCACCTGTTGATTTGCCTGAAAGCTACTTGGGAGGTGCTTCATGCCCCACGGAGCGTACTGCGTTGCATTCAAGCACAATCGTTGGACGGTTTCACAATCTGGCCGGGATCTCGGATCATTCCATTTTCGTGCAAAAGCCCTGAAATTCGCGGTCGAGTCGGCCTGCTGGTCGGCCATGTCGAACAGCCCGATCGTGTTCGTTCTGGACCGCACCGGCGACTTCTATACTGCGTGGCGCGGTGAGAGGGACAGTCTCAGCGCCGAATTGTAGGCGCTTGTCGGATACGACGCCTGAAGTGAGCGAAGATCGCAAGCCCTGGTTGAGAGCCTGATGCGAGCGGCTATCGGCCGCTCGATCATCTCACTCCAAATGCTCCTCACCGACATTTGGCCGCCCAGCTATGCAACGGCAGCAGTCTCCTGAATCGTCGTGTCCTCCAGTTCCACCACCTTCTCCGATTGCATCAGTGACTGGATCTTTTCTGCAAGATCCATTGCTCGGTACGGCTTGTAAAGAAGGTTGAGATCTTCGAGCTTGTCCTCGCTATCGAAATACCCGGTTGTCAGGAGCACCTGGATATCCGGCTGCTCGCGTTGAATGAGACGAGCCAAGTCTATGCCGCTGAGTTCTCCCGGCATTCTGACATCGGAGAGAACGAGCTTGATATCGTTCTTCGCCTTCAGAAGCCGAGCGGCTTCATCGCCGGTTTCGGCCTCGAGCACTTTAAAGCCGAGGGAATGCAGGGTCGAGTGCGTCACCTGACGAACGGCCGGGTTGTCCTCGACAACAAGCACCGTACGACCTTCTCCGAAGGGATGCGCCACGCCTGTATGATGATCCGGGATGCGCTCCGCGGCATCATGAGAGCGGGGGAGGAAGAGGCGGATCGTCGTGCCCACGTTCGGCGAGCTCTCGATCTCCACATGGCCATGGCATTGCTGCACGAAGCCGTAGACCATGCTGAGGCCCAGGCCTGTGCCTTTTCCGCTTTCCTTGGTGGTGAAGAAGGGCTCGAAGACCTTTTCCAGCACCTCCGGCGGCATGCCGATCCCTGTATCGCTCACAGAAATCACAACGAACTCGCCGATGGGGGCTGATCTGCCCTCCTCCACCGTTCGATTCTCGACGCTGATCGTCAGATCGCCGCCATCAGGCATCGCATCACGTGCATTGACCGCGAGATTCAGGAGGGCCGCCTCGAACTGAGCACGGTCGACCTGGATCGGCCATATACCCTCGCCAGAACGCAAGCCCGCATTGATATGCTCGCCAAGTGTTCTGCGCATCAATTCCAGAAGGCTCGGCATCAAGCTCGTGACGTCGATCGTCGAAACCTGCAGAGCCTGACGTCGCGAGAAGGTCAGGAGCCGATAGGTCAAATCGGCGCAATGCTGGGCACTCTCCAGGGCCATTCGCACCCGGCGCTCCGCCTTCTCATTGCCCTGGATGGATTTCTTCAACAGGTCGAGGTTGCCGATGACGACGCTCAGCATATTGTTGAAGTCATGCGCGATCCCGCCTGTGAGACGGCCGACCGCCTCAAGCTTGCTGGCATGAAGCAGGTTCTGCTCCATCTGCTTGCTCTCGGTGATATCGAACCACATCCCGAAGAACTCGCGCGGCCGTCCGTTCTCATCCCGCATGAGGACCGTCTGATCGAGGAAGTGTCTTTCGACATCGTCGGCACAGCGCCAGCGGTACTCGAGATTGACGGATCCCTCCTCCTCCAGCCGCTTGAGTTGAAGCATGACCCGGTCGTAGTCTTCTGAATTGATCCGGGATGACCAGAAATCAGGCCGCTCTAGAAAAGCCGCCGGACGGAACCCAGTGATGCGCTCGATACTCTCATTCGTGAAATGAAGGCGCCGATGATCCTCCTCGACGGAGGCCGTATAGAGCGCGATAGGCAGCGACTGCAGGACGATCGATTGATGTTCTTCGCGCCGGCGCAGAGCCTGCTCCGCCTTCAGCTTTTCGCTGCGGACATGAAGATTGTCCATCAGCAGGCGACGCTCCTGCTCGGCCTGTCGGCGAATCTCCTCCGTCTTCCGATAGAGATCGACGAAGATGTCGACCTTGGATTTGAGGATCAGGGGTTCGATGGGTTTAAAGACATAATCGACGGCACCCGCCGAATATCCTTTGAAGACGTGCATGTCGTCCTTGTTGAAAGCCGTCAGGAACAGGATCGGCACCCGCGACGAACGCGGCCGGTTCCTGATCAGGCTTGCAACCTCATACCCATCGAGCCGTGGCATCTGCACGTCGAGAAGAATGACGGCGAAATCATCCTTCAGAATGTGTCGCAGGGCTCCTTCGCCGGAATCGGCCCTTACGACTTCCACCCCCGGGGACCGGAGCACCTCTTCGACGGCGATCAGATTTCTCGGGTCGTCATCGACCACCAGAATTTTGGCCGGGATCGGATCCGACAGGGGGCGGGCCGAGACCAGATGAAAATCGTCCGGCTGCAGGCCCAACTCCCCTCGCCTTACGTCGTCCGTCATGAGTTCAACCCGGTCTCTGCCGCACCATTGGGAGCAACTTTCCCATCAGGGATATATGTGCTCCGACTGAGTTGAACGCGCAAGACAGCCAGAAGTTGATCCAGGTCCACAGGTTTCGACACATAGTCGGTCGCACCTGCCTCGAGACATTTCTCACGATCGCCCTTCATGGCCTTTGCAGTCACCGCGACCAGAGGAAGATCGCGATAACGTGGGATGTTTCGGATGGCCCGCATGGTCTCATAACCGTCCATCTCCGGCATCATGATGTCCACCAGGGCTACGTCCACATCGGGATTGGCCTGGAGCTTCTCGATGCCTTCCAGACCGTTCTCGGCGAAAACGACCGAGATTCCATGCTGCTCAAGCGCACTCGTCAGAGAAAAGATGTTTCGCATGTCGTCGTCGACGATCAGAACCTTCCGGCCTTCAAGCGAGCCTTCGTTCCTTCGTTCGACGATGATGTGCTTCTCTTCGGGAATGGCGCTGATCGCCCGGTGCAGGAACAGAGCCGTGTCATTGAGAAGGCGCTCGGATGAGCCCTCGCCTTTGACGATCAGCGTTGCGGCGATGCCCTGCAGCCGGCGCTCCTCGGACTTGGTCAGGTCCTGGCCGGTATAGATGACGATCGGCAGTTCCTCGCCGCCCTTCGTCTTGCGGATGCGCTCGATGAGTTCTGTGCCGGGAAGGTCCGGTAGGCCGAGATCAACAACGGCGCAGTCGAACTGACGTGCCTGGATGACCTCCAGCGCGGACTCGGCCGTTCCCACCGCAATCACGTCGACCTGTTCGCTTTTCATGAGCTCGGACAGGCTCATGCGCTGATTGTCGTCATCCTCGACGAGCAGCAGCTTCTTCACGGGCCGGTCGATGAACTCCTTCGTGCGGTTGAGTGCTCCCATGAGGGCCTCGCGGTCGACCGGCTTCTCCAGGAACCCGAAGGCGCCCGCCTTGAGACCGCGCTTCTTCTGATCATCGACCGAGATTACATGGATCGGCACATGACGGGTGCGCGGATCGTGCTTCAACAGGTCCAGCAGCGCCCAGCCGTCCATATCGGGAAGTCCGATATCGAGGGTGATCGCATGTGGCTTGTAGCGATGGGCAAGAGCAAGCGCCGAAGCGCCGTCCATGGCGATCAGCCCCCTGAAACCCTCCTCGCGGGCGAGTTCCAAGAGGACGGAGGCAAACATGGCATCGTCCTCAATGATGAGCACGACGCGGTCTCCGGTCGTGATCGCGTGGCGATCATCGAGAGAAGCCGAGAGAGCCATTGCAGCGGACGGCTGGCGGATCATCGCTCCGGAGGTCTCGTCAGGGGCGCTGTACTGCCCGGCGCCGTTGCCATTGGACCTTGTGAAGTATTCTGCTCCGGTCGTCCCATGGCTTGCAGGCGGCTCGACCGGAACGAAGAGCGTGAAGGTCGAGCCGCTTCCTGGCGTGCTCGACACCACGATCTCGCCGCCGAGCAGACGGGCGATTTCGCGACTGATCGACAGGCCCAGGCCCGTGCCGCCGTATTTCCGGCTCGTCGTGCCATCCGCCTGTTGGAAAGCCTCGAAGATGATGCGCTGCTTCTCCTCTGGAATGCCGATGCCCGTATCGGTCACAGACATGGCGATCCACTGGCTGCCGGCCCGCAGGGGCGATCCCTCTGCCGAGCCGATCTGAAGCGTCACGCCACCACGCTCCGTGAACTTGAAGGCGTTCGACAGCAGGTTGCGCAGCACCTGCTGCAGACGTTTCGAATCCGTCCTGATCGCCGGCGGCAGCTTCGGATCGACCTCCACGTGGAAGTCGAGCTTTCTTTCCTCCGCAATCTGGCGGAAGGTCCGCTCCATGTTGTCGACGAGATCCTTGAAGGCGACGCTCGAGACCTCCAGGCTGACGGTGCCGGACTCGATCTTCGAGAGGTCCAGGATATCGTTGATGAGCGAGAGAAGGTCGGAACCTGCCGCGTGGATCGTCTTGGCGAATTCCCGCTGCTTTTCGGTGAGATTGCCGTCCGAATTCTCGGTCAGCAGTTTCGAAAGGATGAGGAGCGAGTTCAGCGGCGTCCTCAGCTCGTGGCTCATATTGGCCAGGAACTGCGACTTGTAGCGCGACGTGAGCGAGAGCTGCTCGGCCTTCTCCTCGAGGGCCGTCTTGGCAACGGACACCTCCTGGTTCTTCGCCTCGACCTCCTGCTTCTGGAGCTCGAGCAGCCGTGCCTTGTCCTCGAGCTCCTCGTTCGTCTTCTGAAGCGCTTCTTGCTGCTGCCGCAGGAGCTCCTCCGACTGACGGAGGGTTGCGGCCTGCTGCTCCAGGCGGTCGTTGGTGTTTCTCAACTCCTCCTGCTGGCTCTGCAGCTCGGTGGTCAGGAGCTGCGACTGCTTCAGCAGGCCTTCCGTCCGCATATTGGCCGCGATGGTGTTCAGAACGATGCCGATCGATTCCGTGAGCTGCTCAAGGAAGGATTGGTGCGTTTCCGAGAAGCGGCTGAACGAGGCAAGCTCGATCACCGCCTTTACTTCCTGCTCGAACAGGACCGGCAGCACGATGATGTTGAGCGGCGGCGCCTCTCCGAGAGCCGAGCTGATGGTGATGTAATCTCCCGGCACATTGGTGAGGAGAATTCGCTTTCTCTCATAGGCGACCTGCCCGACCAGACCTTCGCGGAGACGGAAGCGGTTGTTGAGGTGCTTCCTTTCCGTGAAGGCGTAGGACGCCACCATTTCGAGGATCGGCTCGCTGCCGTCGCTCTCGACCGTATAGAACACGCCCTGCTGCGCATTTACGAGCGGAGCGATCTCCGACAGGATCATGTTGGACACGGTGGTGAGATCGCGCTCGCCCTGCAGCATGCGGGTGAACTTGGCGAGATTGGTCTTCAGCCAATCCTGCTCCGCATTCTTGAGCGTCGTGTCACGCAAGTTGCGGATCATCTCGTTGACGTTGTCCTTGAGCGAGGCCAGCTCGCCCGAGGCTTCCACCGAAATCGACCGGGTCAGATCGCCCTTGGTCACGGCGGTGGCCACGTCCGCGATGGCTCGTACCTGGGTGGTCAGGTTGGCGGCGAGCTGGTTCACGTTGTCCGTGAGATCGCGCCACAGGCCTGCCGCACCGGGTACTCTCGCCTGTCCGCCGAGCTTGCCTTCCACGCCCACTTCGCGGGCGACGTTCGTCACCTGGTCGGCGAAGGTCGCGAGCGTATCGATCATCTCGTTGATGGTCTCGGCCAGCGCGGCGATCTCGCCCTTCGCATCCACAATCAGCTTGCGCTTGAGGTCGCCCTCGGCGACCGCGGTCACCACGCTGGCAATGCCTCGCACCTGGCCGGTGAGATTGTTCGCCATCATGTTGACGTTGTCGGTCAGGTCCTTCCAGGTGCCGGCCACGCCCCGCACCTGCGCCTGACCGCCGAGTTTTCCTTCGATACCCACCTCGCGCGCCACGCGCGTCACTTCCGATGCGAAGGAATTGAGCTGGTCCACCATGGTGTTGATGGTGGACTTCAGCTCCAGGATCTCCCCGCGAACATCCACGGTGATCTTCTTCGACAGGTCGCCGTTGGCCACCGCCGTGGTGACCTCGGCAATGTTACGCACCTGTCCCGTCAGGTTCGCCGCCATCATGTTCACGTTGTCGGTCAAGTCTTTCCAGACGCCGCCGACGCCTCTAACCTGAGCTTGACCACCGAGCTTTCCTTCCGTGCCCACCTCGCGCGCCACACGGGTCACCTCGCCGG